>NZ_JADYWN010000010.1:0-137954 GCF_015864805.1 Pseudoalteromonas sp. NZS127
CTGTTTAAATTCATTAAAGCTAGAGCGATAGGGTAATAGCTCTAGCTTGGCATACTGGCAGGATCAGTCAATAGCTAAAAAAGATCCTTAGAAAATAATTTGTCTTGGTGAATAGTTACAAGTAATTTACTTTAAATGTTACAAAGCCTTCGCTTGCATCGTGCTCAGTGTCGATGAGGGTTAGCTTTATAAAGCGGCAGCTATCAGCAAAGTCTTTAATCTCTTTTACAGGGTTTTCTGCCTGTTTTTCACTTGCATAAGTTTGATAAACATAAGTTGCATTTTTAAGTACATATGCACTGTAGCGAGCACGCATAAGTTGCTCAGGTGTTTCAGCTATTTTTGATGCTAAATGAAGTGGTTCACAGCAGTCAGCATAATTTTGCTGGCTGCCACAAAAGCAAGGAGAAGTCGTTAATGAGGTCATAATATTAATATAAAGTGTTTAAAACACGAGTTTAACAAGCTTATTGAGTTAGTGGTATCTCAAGGTTGTGAGTATTTTTAGTAAAACAGTAAAGCTTAGTATTTGTAGTGCTTAAATTTAATGATAGCTGTGTCAGCTGTTGATCATTAATAATATCAGTCCAGGTAATAACCGCAGCAAAGTTTCCGTTGTGCAGCGCCGAGCTAAGTACATACTCTAAGTTTACTAAATGTTTTTGCCTGATCACCAGTAATTTGCTGGTGTCAATGGAGCATGAATCAAGCAAGGCTTTACTCGGTACATGGTCAGGGGCAATCAGCAGTGTCCATGCATTTAAGCTGTTGTATTGGTGTAATACTTTAAGCAATTCAAAGGTTGCTGAAATTTCATCTTCAATTTGAATTAAATTTACACAATCACTTTTATCGTCTTGCTGATAACTTTTAACGGTTCTTACGGTAATAGGCTGTAACATAAATTTCTCACTCACTGGGTTTTTATACAGTACCCATATACAGTAGTTTATACAGTGTTATGGTGCAAGTGTTTTTTTGCTAATTATTTGTACAGTCATTCAGTTTTAAATTTTTACACGGATAAAAAAACAAAAATAACTATTAAAAACAGGGCGTTAATATTTTAGGTATATATTTATATTTTTTATTAAAGTTATGCGGCGAATAGCACCTATACAGTACTTTATGCTCTATTATTTACGTTAAAGTAAAGCTGATTGCTCAGCATATAAGCACGGTAATTATTATTTTTAAAACCTGAAGTACATACGTATTACCGTGTCATATTTATTATTTCAGCTACTTCAATAACTTAATGCATAACAAGGTAAAATGTCCGGTATTTCGCTATTTTTATGCTAAAATCTCGCCACTTTTTACTACCTTAAGTTTGTTATGCTCGAAGCCTTATTTAAAATCCGCGCAAATGATTCCTCAGTACAACGTGAATGTGTTGCCGGTATGACTACTTTTATTACTATGGTTTATATTGTTTTTGTTAATCCAGCAATGCTTGCTCAAGCAGGAATGGATCAAGGCGCTGCGTTTGTAGCTACATGTATTGCAGCTGCAATAGGCTGTTTTATTATGGGCCTATGGGCCAATTATCCGTTAGCGTTAGCGCCGGGTATGGGATTAAATGCTTTTTTTACCTATGGCGTTGTTTTAGGAATGGGTTATACCTGGGAAGCGGCATTAGGTGCTGTGTTTATGTCGGGTTGTATATTTTTATTTTTAAGTTTATTTAAAGTACGAGAGTGGATTATTAATGCCATTCCACTGGTGCTAAAACAAGCAATAGCGACCGGTATTGGTGCTTTTTTGGCGCTAATTGCGCTTAAAAGTGCAGGGATCATAGTATCTAGCCCTGCAACCTTAGTGCAGCTAGGTGATATTACTGCACCTGGGCCATTACTTGCTATTTTAAGTTTTTTTGTGATTGCGGCATTGTTATATCGCGATTTTAAAAGTGGTGTGTTAATTAGTATTTTACTGGTAACAGGTATTGCTTTGGCTTTTGGTTTGGTTGAATATCAGGGGGTTATGTCTATGCCGCCGTCAATTTTACCAACCTTTATGCAACTTGATTTTAGTGCGGCATTTGAGCTTTCAATGTTGAGTGTTATTTTTGCATTTTTATTTGTAGATTTATTTGATACCTCAGGCACCTTGGTTGCAGTCACGCAAAAAGCAGGGCTTGCAGATGAAAAAGGCAATATGCCACGTTTAGGGCGCGCTCTTAGCGCTGATAGCACTGCCACTATTGCTGGTGCAATGCTTGGTACATCTACTACTACATCTTACATAGAGTCGGTGGCTGGCGTTTCTGTAGGCGGACGCACAGGCTTAACAGCCGTTGTTGTGGGTATTTGTTTTTTATTGATGATGTTTTTTGCGCCACTAGCGCAAATGGTGCCAGCGTATGCCACTGCCGGTGCTATTTTATATGTTTCGGTACTTATGCTACAAAACTTAAAGTTTGTAAACTGGGACGACATGACAGATGCCATTCCTGTTAGTGTGGTGTTATTAATGACCCCGCTGACATTTTCTATTGCTCACGGTATAGCGCTTGGGTTTATTTCATACACTGCGGTTAAGGTATTATGCGGTAAAAAGGATCAAGTAAGTATTAGTGTGTGGATTTTAACGGCATTGTTTATTGTTAAGTTTGCATTTTTATCTTAAAAAACTTATTTATCTATCAATAAAAAAAGCCCATACAATTTTGTATGGGCTTTTTTTATAAATTATAGTACTAATTTACCATTTCTTTTTCGGAGCAAACAATATGTCTAGGTCATCTTGCTCTTGTTCAGTTTTCTTTTTAAGTGCATCGGCATTCGATGCTCTTAACTCAACACTAATAGCTTCTAAGTAGCCTTCTACTTCTTGATATTTAGCAGTTACATATGGATCGCTATACGATACCGCACTGAGTGAAGCATGGGCTTTTTCAAAATATTGTCTAGCTGAACCTACCATGCCTGCAGAGCGCGCCGATAAACCACGTTTAATTTGGCTTTCAATATTTATTTGTAACTGCAGTTTTTCCATTCGTTTGTCTTCAATTACAAATAGTTGGCTATCGAGGTTACCTTTATTGTGCTCAGAGCGTAGAATAATACGTAATTTTTTTATGCCCTGTATTAGCGATACCAATTGCTTATCGTTACTTGGCAGTGAAAGCGATTCGCTATTGCTTCCTTGAACTGGGTTATTCAAACGCTCTTTCGCTTCATTTAAACGGTTTTTTAATATTTTAGAACCAGGTGAAAGCGATACCATGGTACTAAGCGCATCATGATTACGACGCTGTAAAACACGAAGTGTGTTATCTGAAAACGGGATATTAGCGTTATTCATTAACGCTTCCTCGGTTTCCTCAATGATAGCTTTTTGTTTGGTTAGTTCTTTACGGCGATCAGCTTCTTGTTTTTCTTTATGCTGTTGCACCGCACTTACCCAAAGCGCAATCACAATAAGAGCAACAATGAGTATAATTATAATAGAGACGATCATGTTACAGTTCTCGGGTTCTAAACCTAATTGCTCAATCTTACATTAAATATATAAGAACAGGAAAACTTTGCGCTAATTAACTATAAAAGCAGGCTAAGAAAGCGTTTAAATCTTAATGCTTTATATGATAATCATTGCTATCTGAAGTATATTTATTGTGCTAGCCTAAGCCTATATTTATTAAATACGATATTATCAATTAAAACCTACCATTTGTCGGGTGGTCAGTTTTTAAAGATAAAGTATTTACCCCCTCAAAAACGAATAATAACGAAAATACATAGCTATGAAATTACAACAACTTAGATATATTGTAGAAGTTCAAAATCATAAATTAAATGTCTCAGCAACAGCTGAAAGTTTATTTACCTCACAACCAGGTATTTCTAAGCAAGTGCGCATGCTTGAAGATGAGTTAGGTATTCAAATTTTTGGTCGCAGTGGTAAACATTTAACGCATGTAACGAGTGCCGGTGAAGAAGTCATTAATATATCGCGCGAAATCCTCTCAAAAGTGGAAGGTATTAAAGCGGTTGCTCATGAGCATACTTTACCTGATCAAGGTAAGCTTAATATTGCCACTACTCATACCCAAGCACGTTACGCATTGCCGAATGTTATTAAAGGGTTTATGAAAAAATATCCCGCAGTGTCACTTCATATGCACCAAGGTACACCGCAGCAAATATCAGATGCAGCTGCACGTGGCGATGCTGACTTTGCTATTGCAACAGAAGCGCTACACTTATATTCAGACCTTGTTATGCTGCCTTGTTATCATTGGAACCGTAGTATTGTGGTGGCAAAAGACCACCCATTAGCTAAAAAAGCCAATAGTATAACCGTGGCTGATATTGCAAAATATCCGCTTATTACTTATGTATTTGGCTTTACTGGCCGCTCAGAACTAGATAAAGCATTTAGTGCTCATGGGCTTGAGCCGCACATAGTATTTACCGCCACCGATGCCGACGTTATTAAAACGTATGTACGCTTAGGGTTAGGTGTTGGAGTGGTTGCGTCAATGGCGATTGACCAGGTCAGTGATACTGATTTAGTGTGTATTGATGCCAGCCATTTATTTGAAGCGAGTACCACTAAAATTGGTTTTAGAAAAGGCAGTTTTTTACGCACTTATATGTATGACTTTATTGAACGCTTTGCACCACACTTAACAAAAGAGCGAGTAGAGCGTGCTAACTTATTACGCAACCAAGAAGATGTTGATAAGTTATTTGCTGATATAGAATTGCCAGTTAAATAATTGTTTCGGTATCTAATACTTAACTGTTAACTGTTAAAAGTAGCTAATAAAAAAGGCGCCTGTTTTTAAACAGGCGCCTTTTTTAATTATAATTAAGTGTGTTAACACTCAATTATATTAACGGCTAAACCACCACGAGCGGTTTCTTTATATTTAGTTTTCATATCGTTACCGGTTTCGAGCATAGTTTTAATCACTTTATCGAGTGATACTTTTTGCTCGCCGCTACCACGAATTGCAAGGCGTGACGCATTAATTGCTTTAATCGCGCCCATGGCGTTGCGTTCAATACACGGTACTTGCACTAAGCCACCAACTGGGTCACACGTAAGCCCTAAGTTATGCTCCATGCCAATTTCGGCGGCATTTTCTACTTGCACTACATTACCACCTACAATTTCGGTAAGTGCGCCTGCAGCCATTGAGCAAGCCACGCCCACTTCACCTTGGCAACCTACTTCGGCACCCGAAATAGAGGCGTTCTTTTTATATAAAATACCGATAGCGGCGGCGGTTAATAAATAACGCGTAACTATGTCGCGATCAACTTCTTTTATAAAAGTATGATAATACATAAGTACTGCTGGTAAAATACCCGCTGCGCCATTGGTAGGCGCGGTTACAACACGCCCGCCTGCGGCGTTTTCTTCATTTACAGCTAAAGCAAATAAGTCGACCCAATCCATAGCACGTAGGGGGTCGTTACTTACTTCAACATTAAGTTTTAAATGTAAATTAGGAGCACGACGTTTTACTTTTAAACCGCCTGGTAAAATCCCTTCGGTACGCATACCACGCTCAATACAGGCTTTCATTACCTGCCAAATATTAAATAACTCGTCTTTAATGTCGTTTTCGCTGCGTAGTGTTTTTTCGTTATGCATCATTAAAGTAGATACACTGAAACCCGACTCTTTACACATTTCCAGTAATTCTTGTGCGCTACCAAACGGAAAAGGTGCAGGGTTTTCTTCACGAATATCAAGCGCTGCTTGTTTTTCGTTTTCAAAATCTTGGTCAGTAACAATAAAGCCACCGCCAATTGAGTAATAAATTTGGCTATAAACCTTCTCGCCATTATTAGAGGCAATAATTTCCATTGCATTAGAGTGCTTAGGTAGCGTTTTACGACGGTGAAAAACAATAGCCCCTTGCTTTGGGAATTTAGCCTTATGCGTTTGATTTAAATAAATAACTTGTTCTTTTTCAATTGTGGCTAAAATAGTATCAACCAAATCGGCGTCGATGGTTTCAGGATCATACCCAGCAAGGCCAAGTATTACAGCTTTACCCGAGCCGTGGCCAATACCAGTTTGACCTAACGAGCCATATAGCTCTACTTTAATGTCGGTAACGTTTGCTAATAATTGTTTTTCTTGTAGGTCATTAACAAATAAACGAGATGCGCGCATTGGGCCAACGGTATGTGACGAAGAAGGGCCAATACCAATACTAAACATATCAAATGCACTTATCATAATGTGTCTCTTCTGTGTTTACTCAGCACTAGGCTGCTTTTTTGAACGGTCGTGTATAGTAACGCTAAATTGTGACTATGTAACCATTAATCAAGAACATTTAAACTGGTAAGGCGAGTTGTTTTGTAAAGTTTTTAATGATGCTTGCAGTTGCACCCCAAAGTAAACCATGTGGGGTATTGTAACCATATAAAATAATGGTTTTACCAAAACGCTGAAAAGGCAGGGGCTGCCAATTAGCCTCGTTAGTTAAATCACGCAGTGGTAATAAAAAACTAGCTTGTACCTCATTATGATCGTTCTCCCAAATAGTGTGTTTATTAAGCATGCCAACAAAAGGGCTAATGTTAAAGCCGGTGAGTGTTGAGTACAAAGGTAATTGGCCAAATACTTTAACATTACTGGGCGTAATATTTAGCTCTTCATGTAGTTCACGCAGGGCAGTAGTGCGAAGCGTAATATCACTTGCTTCAAACTTACCACCGGGCAAGCAAATTTCACCGGGATGATGGTGCAAATAAATAGGGCGCTTACACAGTAAAATATGCGCATGATCGTCTACATCAATAAGCGGCAACATGACTGCGCTGGCACGCTTTTTAGGGGTATCTATTCCTTGATCTGGCGCTGCCGTAGGGCTTAACTGAAACCGCGCTATAATGTGTTCACTATTCAAAGCGACCTACTGTTATTTATAATAATGGAAGTATTTTATTTACTTTATCGTATGTTTCTTGATATTCCAATGCAACTTTAGAATCAGCTACTATGCCACCACCGGCCCAGCAGTGTATTTGTTGAGCGTGGCATACTAAAGTGCGAATAGTAATGCTGGTATCCATGTTACCACAAGCACTTAAATAGCCTATTGAACCACAATAAATACTGCGACGATGCGGTTCAAGTTCTTCAATAATCTCCATTGCTCTCACTTTAGGCGCGCCAGTAATCGAGCCCCCAGGAAATGCTGCAGCGAGTTGATCAACCGCCGTTTTACCCTCTGCCAATGTGGCAGTAACTGTACTAACTAAATGATGCACCGCCGGAAAGCTCTCAATAGCAAATAATGAGGGCACCTGTACCGATCCTGGTTTGGCTACTTTACCTAAATCGTTTCGTAATAAATCAACAATCATTACATTTTCGGCGCGATCTTTGGCAGAGTTTGCCAATAATTGTGCTTGCTGGGCGTCTTGCTGCGGATCCGCTTTTCGCGGTAGCGTGCCTTTAATCGGCTTAGTTTGCACTTGATTATCGCTTACTAATATAAAACGCTCCGGAGAAATAGACAAAATTGCGCCTTGCGGATGGTTTATAAAGCTAGAAAACGGCGCTTTATTCGCTGCTGTTAATTTAACGTAGGCAGCCCAAGGCGAGCCTTCATATTGGGCACTAAAACGCTGTGCTAAATTTATTTGATAGCAATCGCCTGTTTTTAAATAATCTTCAATTACGGCAAATTTTTGCGCATAATCAGCGCGGCTCATATTAGATTGCCACGCAGTTTTAAGTGCAAAGCTAGGCATAATGGCAGGTTGTGCTAAATACTGCTGATAAAGTGCTAAGCGATTAACCTTAGGCTGGGCAATATAAAACCAACTGTTTTGTTGTTTATCGTATATGAGTGCATCTAAGTACAAGCCAACGGCCATTTGTGGCAAGTCTATATCGTTTATAGCGCTACTTGGGAGGTTTTCAAGTGTGCGGCCTAAGTCATAACCCAAATAACCCAGCCAGCCACCACTAAAGGGTAGGTTGTTGGCCGCTTTGTTGTTATTAAGTTTTAGCAGTTCGCTGTTCATTATTTCAAAGCAGCTTCTTGCATCGGGTTGGTTATTTAAAATACTCAGGTTGTTTTGTACTTCCAGTGTGCTTTTGGGCTCGATGGCAATAATATCAAAACGACTGTCTACATGCTCACTATTAGCCGAATCGAGTAAAATAGCGTAAGGCAAGTGGGCAAAATGCGCAAATACATCAATACAGCTTTGTGTTATGGCTAATTTTATACAATTATTTTTATTGTTTAGCATTTACTACCCCTTTAAGAACTGGCTCGAAACGGGCGAGGAGGGTATCATAAGTCAAATTTTTTTGGCAGCGTTTAGTTGCTTCCCAAATTAAAAACAGTGCAAACCACCGTCACCGGTTTGATATAGCTTACGCGACACCGCGTAACGGTAACTTAAGGAACCACTATGAGTACAATCCGTCAGCAAGACTTTATAGATAGCATTGAAGATGCTTTGCAGTATATTTCCTTCTATCATCCCCTTGATTTTGTTCAAGCGCTTGAAAAAGCCTATAACAAAGAACAAAGTAAAGCAGCAAAAGATGCCATCGCACAAATTCTAATTAACTCGCGTATGTCGGCTGAGGGCAAGCGTCCGCTTTGCCAAGACACAGGTATTATTACCTGTTTTGTTAAAGTGGGTATGGATGTTAACTGGGATAAAACCGATTTAACCGTTCAACAAATGGTTGATGAAGGCACACGCCGTGCATACTTAAATCCAGACAACCCGCTGCGCGCCTCTATTGTTGCAGACCCTGCAGGTACTCGTAAAAACACCAAAGACAATACCCCTTCAGTTGTACATATAGATTTAGTAGCGGGCGGTAAGGTTGAAGTAATGGTAGCGGCTAAAGGCGGCGGCTCTGAAAACAAAAGTAAAATGGTTATGTTAAACCCATCTGACGATGTGGCAGAATGGGTAGAAAAAACGCTACCTACAATGGGCGCAGGCTGGTGTCCGCCTGGCATGCTAGGTATAGGTATTGGTGGTACGGCTGAAAAAGCGGCAGTAATGGCTAAAGAGTCGTTAATGGATCCGGTAGATATTCATGAATTAATGGAACGCGGTGCAGAAACCACAGAAGAAAAGCTACGTTTAGAAATATTTGAACGTGCTAATAAATTAGGTATTGGCGCACAAGGCTTAGGCGGTTTAACAACGGTTGTTGATGTTAAAATTAAAACAGCACCAACGCATGCAGCGTCAAAACCGGTCGTGATGATCCCTAACTGTGCGGCTACTCGCCACGTACACTTTACCCTTGATGGTTCAGGCCCAGCAAACCTAAAAGCACCTAAGTTAGAAGATTGGCCACAAGTAACCTTTGAAGTGGGCGAAGGCACACGTCGTGTTGATTTAAATACCTTGACCAAAAAAGATGTGCAAGAATGGAAAATGGGTGAAACTGTTTTACTTTCGGGTACTATTTTAACGGGTCGAGATGCCGCGCATAAGCGTTTGCAAGACATGATCAACTCAGGCGAAGGTTTACCTAAAGGCGTAGATTTTGATAATAAATTTATTTATTACGTAGGCCCAGTAGATGCTGTACGTGACGAAGCAGTTGGCCCAGCGGGTCCGACAACGGCTACGCGTATGGATAAATTTACCGATATGATGCTAGAAAAAACCGGTATTGTAGGCATGATAGGTAAAGCAGAGCGTGGCCCTGCTACGGTTGAGTCTATTAAGCAGCATAAGTCAGTGTACTTAATGGCAGTTGGCGGCGCGGCGTATTTAGTATCTAAAGCAATTAAAAAAGCACGTGTTGTTGCTTTCGAAGATTTAGGTATGGAAGCCATCTACGAGTTTGAAGTAGAAGATATGCCGGTAACAGTCGCTGTTGATAGCGAAGGTGCTAATGCGCATACGCAAGGCCCTGCAATTTGGAAAGCTAAAATTGAAGAGCTAGATAGCAAGCTAAAGTAATCTAACTTACTAATATACAAAGCGAGCCCTGTGCTCGCTTTTTGTTTAACTTAAACTAAGTAACCTGACCTCTGGATAATAAACCTATCTCAAGCAGCTATTTTCAGCGCTAACTGCGTTGAATTCACTGAAAATCTCTGGCTAGAGAAAATAAAGATAAATATAACTATGATTCAATACGTTAGTAAATTTCTTAACCAGAGTTCAGGTTAAATAACCTGTTCTATTGCCCGTAATTTAATTTGCTTAGCAAAAGAGTGAACAGCTCTGACCAGTTCTCTTAAACCACCCCCTTTTTAAGGCAAACCTATGTAGCATAAGCGTTTGCATATTATGCTTGCGTGTAATTTAAACTTTACAGTTATTAGTTGCATTACGTTCACGTAAGCGTAAACCTTGCGGTGTTTGTTATTTTTAGCTTTTAATACTTGATTGCTTTACCTTTGTGGAATTTTTATGTGCACTTACCATTAAAGCTGGCTATTTAATTCAATGCTGTTTTGCGCTTGGGTTTATCCTCTCGTGGTATAGCGAAGCGTTATCCGAAGTGATAAAGTCTCGGCAATTTCATGCATGCATACCCTTTAGGGTTAACTATTTCGGAGTATTTAAAGTGGTTGTGTTTAATCAAGTTGAATTTGATAACCATGAACAAGTGGTTTTTTGTACTGATAAAGAGTCGGGTTTAAAAGCAATAATTGCGGTACATAATACTAACCTAGGTCCGGCAGTGGGCGGATGTAGAATGTGGGATTATGCAAATGATGAAGATGCAGTTTACGACGTGCTGCGTTTATCCAAAGGCATGACCTATAAAAATGCAGTTGCGCGCTTGCCATTTGGTGGCGGTAAATCTGTGATTATTGGTAATGCTAAAGAAATTAAATCTGAGCAATTATTCCGTGCTTTTGGTCGTCAATTAGAGCGATTAAACGGCAGCTACTATTCTGCTGAAGATGTAAATATCAACTGCGACGATGTTGCAATGATGAACAAAGAAACCAGTTATGTACTTGGCCTTGAAGGCAAAAGTGGTAACCCATCACCATTTACAGCATACGGTACGTTTTTAGGTATAAAAGCGGCATTAAACCATCAGCGTGGTCATCAAAACTTTGCTGGTATTAAAGTAGCAGTACAAGGGTTAGGGACTGTTGCTTATACTTTATGTAAGCATTTGTCAGAGGCGGGCGCTGAGCTATATGTTACTGATATTAACCAAGCAGCAATTGACCGTGTTGTTAATGAGTTTGGTGCTACAGCCGTTGGCATTGACGAAATTTACGATTTAGACGTAGACGTGTACGCACCTTGTGCACTAGGTGCAACTATAAACGATGCAACTATACCGCGCCTTAAAGCTACTATAATTGCAGGCTGTGCCAATAACCAGTTGGCACAATCGCGCCATGGTGAAATTATTCGTGAGAAAGGTATTTTATATGCACCAGATTACGTAATTAACGCCGGTGGTATTATTAATGTTTATTATGAAACGCTACCAGAAGGGTACAGTGCTGCTGCGTCAAATAAACATGTTGAAGGTATTTTTGATACCCTAACTGAAATTTTTGCGCGTAGTGAAAAAGAGCAAAAATCTACGCATTTAATTGCTGATGAGCTTGCACAAGAGATCCTTAAAAACGGTCTTTAATCGGCTAAATAAGTTAACCGTAAATATTAGGGCGTGCAATTGCACGCCTTTTTTTTGTTTATACGTTAAACTTAATTTTTTATTTTATGTGTTTATTTATCTATGTCTTCTTCGCCTGTTTCTATGCAGCCTATTGATTTTGATAGCTGGCCCCGTAAACAACATTTTGAGTTGTTTAAACACTTTTCTCAACCTTACTTTAATGTGTGTGTACAGCTAAACGCGAAGGCCTTATATAATTACTGTAAAGCGCATCAGCTGTCTTTTTTTCAGGCCTATACTTATGCCACACTTAAAGCGTGCCATGCGTACCCGCCAATTATGCTGCGTATTATTAATGATAAGCCATGGCTACTAAGTAACACCCGCGCTAGTGTGGTTGAGCTGGCAGCAGATGACTCGTTCAGGTTTAGTTACTTTAGTGATAAGGCCAACTTTACTGAGTTTGCCGTGCATGCCAGCGCAGTTAGTTTTAATGCTAAATCGCAGCCTTTATTTTCTGACGCCTTTGCACAAACCGAAGGGCAGGCCGACTTAATTCATATTTCGGTATTACCTTGGCTAAATTTTAGTGCTTTTTCGCATGCGTTTAGTGAAGGGAAATGTTTAGGGATCCCTAAATTTGTATTTGGTCAGTTTAATAAACAGCTGCAAACTATGCCTTTAGTTATTGATGTACATCACTCTTTAATGGATGGTTTACACGTGGCAAAGTTTATAAACATTTTACAGGATACATTTGATAACTTTTGTAAAGATTAGTTAATGAAATGCTACTGCAGGCTGTGGTAGTATTTTCTTAGTTTAGCTAGTTTTAGTTGGTTTTTAATCACTTAAGATTGCGTTACATTTAGTGAGTAATACTAATTAATCAATAATAATTATAAAGGTCGCAGTGATGAAGCATTTAGGGATTGTATGTGTATTTTTCGTCATGTTCACGTGTCAGGTGCAGTCACAAACTCGCTTACCTTTAAATGATTATTTTTTTGAAACATGGAATACCCGCTCAGGCCTGCCTCACAATAGTATTAATAGCTTAGCGCAAACTCAAGACGGTTACTTATGGATAGCAACATGGGAGGGTTTAGCGCGCTTTAATGGCCAAGAATTTAAGCTATTTACTCGCGCTGAAATCAATAACCTGCCTGACTCAGGGCTTCGTGCACTTACTCCTACCAATGACGGCGGCTTATTAATAGCCGGTTCAAGAGGCGGTATTAGCTTATATCAATATAGGCAATGGAATACTCAGCCGAGTGCCTCAGCTATGGTTAATCATATAATTAAAAGTAACGATGACGGGTTTTGGCTGGCATTAGAAAATGACGGTGTGTTTTACCGTGGGGCTAATAGTAAACACGATCAGGCTATTATTCATAATGTTAGCGCCTACCGTGTACTTGAAGATGCCAACGGTGTTATTTGGGCTGCTACTAGTGATGGTTTATATAAAATTGTTGATCAGCAAGCAAGCTTAATAACAGCCGATGACGGGCTACCCAATGCAGCCGTTTATACTCTACTACTTACCCGCCAAGGGAAATTAATTATTGGCAGCGAGCGCGGTGCTTATATTCTCAAAGACGCAGTATTTACTGCCATTCATCCACAGCTTAGTGCTGAGTCTATTTCTAGTTTATTAGAAGATAACCATGGTGATTTATGGTTTGGCACTATTAATAAAGGTGTTTTTCGACTCAGTGTGGCTGGACTAGAGCAATTAGACGCGAAAGGCGGGCTCCCTGCCAATAGAATATTGTCTTTATTACAAGATAGAGAAAACAGTATTTGGGTGGGCACTAATGCGGGGCTTTTTAGATTAAGAGAAGCGCCATTTACCGCCTGGACTATTAAGCGGGGTTTAGCTGGGGATTATGTGCGAACAGTATTATCGCACTCCGATGGTAGTTTATGGGTAGGGAGTAGTGCTGGCCTTAACAAAATTAAAAATAATAATGTAATTCAAATAGAAGGCACTAAAGAAGGTTCTCCCTATTCGGTATTGAGCTTACTAGAAGACAAGGATGGTGATGTATGGATTGGCACTTATACATCGGGTGTACTAAAGGTCAGTAATAATAAAATAACACCTTATTTAAATCGTAGTAATGGCCTTGGGAGTAACGAAGTAAGAGGGCTATTACTCGACTCTAAACAGCGGTTATGGATTGGCTCTGCTATGGGGTTAACGCGAGTTGAAAAAGATGGCTCATTAGTGCAATTTACCAATAAAAAAGAGCTGCCTAGCGGTTTTATTTTAGCACTCAGTGAAGACAAAAAAGGCAATGTTTGGATTGGCACCGGCAATGGTGTTGTGCTGTTTAATATGCTAACTGAGCAATTTAGTGCCATAAGCTTTCCGGTGCAATTTGCTGCCGAGTATGGGTTTGGTTTTTATTTTGATGACGACTATACATGGATGACTACAGATCGTGGGTTAGTGCGTTATGAGCACAGTACAGGAAAAATGGCTATTTTAGGGCGGGAGCAAGGACTGCCAGTCGATAAGTTATTTCAAATTGTGGCCCACAAAAATTCATTCTGGTTATCGAGTAACCGCGGGGTTATTCAGGTTGATCGCCAGCACGTTAATCATGTTCTAGATGCAAAACAAAAAAATATAAATATTCCACTTGTATTCCAACTTTATGACGAGGGCGATGGCATGCTCAGTGCACAAGTTAATGGCGGCTCGACCCCATCAGCAACAGTGCATAAAGATGGCACAATTTGGTTTGCTACTGCAAAAGGAGTAAGCGCGCTAAAACCTGAGTTATTGCAAGCATCAACTAAAGTAAACTTGCCTACTATGATCGAGAGCTTTAGCGTTAACGGCAGAGCAACAGCGCTCCCATTAGATGGTGAAACAGTATTATTGCCGCCTAATGTTTCTAGGTTATCTTTTCAGTATGCGGGTTTGAGTTTTATTATGCCGCAGCGTTTAAGTTTTCAAACACAGTTAGAAGGTTTTAATAAAGAGTGGGTAAACCGCCAGCACATGACTGGTGCAGAATACACCAACTTACCTGCAGGTAAGTATACGTTTAAGGTGCGCGCCGGGTATCCAAATACGCAATGGCAGCAAAATGAGCAAAAAATTAGCTTTATAATTCAGGCACATTATTGGCAAAAACTGAGCTTTAAATTAACGCTGTTTTTTACTTTTTTGGTCACTATATATGCTATTTATAAATACCGCTTATATCATTATAAAAAAGTAGAGGCAGAGCTAACCAAACGAGTAGAGAAGCAAACACAAGACCTTCAAGATCAAGCCAATGCCTTTGCTTATCAAGCCACTCACGACCAACTTACTGACATGCCTAACCGGCGCGCTTTTGATAGTTGGTTAGCAGCAAACTTTGCCACTTATAAGCAGAAAAATAAAATATTGGCTATTGCTATCATGGATATAGATCACTTTAAGCGAGTGAACGATGGCTGGTCACACATTGTTGGCGATAAAGTTATTTGTGAAATAGCCAAAATGCTTAAATCGCGCTGTGAAGGAGAGCAACAAGTAGCTCGCTGGGGCGGGGAGGAATTTACCTTAGTATTTCCTAACAAAACAGCAGCAGAAGCAAAGCTCATGTGTGAACTATTACGGGAGGATATTGCAAGTAACGACTTTTCAGTAATTGCAGAAGGGCTGCATCAAGTAACCGCAAGTTTTGGTGTTTCTGATTCCAATAATATAGACGATTACGACCGACTGTTATCGGGAGCCGATCAGGCATTATACAAAGCGAAAAACGGTGGCCGTAATCGTACCGAAATCATGTGATTGAAAAGTGCCTCAGTCGCACACATATAGAGAGTATACATTGAGCGAAGGCATCAGCATGATAAATGGATTGTTAATTGTTACCTTAATTATTTTTGTGGTTATTTTTTGGCGTTGGTCTGCTATTCAAAATAGATTATGGCGACGTAAATATAAAACTCTTGAGCTTAATTCACAGCAAAAAGATATTTTACTGCGTTGTATGCCTATTTATAAAAAAATGATCGATGCCGATAGAGCAAAGTTAGAACGCCATATTATGTGGTTTTTAAGCGAAAAACGCTTTGTAGGGTGCGATGGCTTAAAACTAACTGGCGCAATGAAGTTAATAGTTGCTGCCGACGCCTGCCTGCTAGTGCTCAATAAGCCTTGGCCTTTGTATAAAAACGTAAAAGAAATACTCCTATACCCAAGTGCTTATTATGCGCCGCAGTCAACGCGTGATAGTGCTGGCTTAGTTAGCTATCATAATGCTGTTAGGCTAGGAGAGTCGTGGCCAGGCGGTACACTAGTACTTAGTTGGCACGATGTACTAGAGGGGAATAGATTACCCAGTGATGGCCATAATTTAGTGTTTCATGAATTCGCGCATCAGCTAGATCAAGAAACCGGCAAAACAACCGGCACGCCGTTACTTAAAACTGCAGCCGAGTATAAAGAATGGGGGCGCGTATTTAGTCGTGCCTTTAATCAGTTAAAAAGTCATGTTGCTTATAGTATGGAGCATGTTATTCATAGTTATGGTGCGACTAATGAGGCTGAATTTTTTGCGGTGATCACCGAAACCTTTTTAGAAAAACCAGCAGAACTGCGCCGATATGACCCTGAAATTTATCGCTTGCTGGTGGACTATTATCAATTTGACCCTATAGTCTGGCATTAATTTACGGCATTTCATCCTATAACGCTGGCAACTTGTCGGCGTTTTTGTTGCAATCATGTAAGAGAGTTACATAGAGCAACAATAATAAGTGAGAATTGCATGAAAAAAATGCTGCAAACGGTGCTAGCTTTATCTGTGTCATTGGCATTAGGCAACGCACAAGCCCAACAAGACGATGAGCCAAAATGGCAAGTAGATTCACCTAAAGGGCAATTTGTAGATGCCACCATTAGTGTTGATCAAGGCACATGGATGAACTTAGATATTAGCCCTGATGGAAAAACACTGGTGTTTGATTTACTTGGCGATATTTATACTATGCCAATAAGTGGTGGCAGTGCCACACAACTTACCTCAGATATTGCATGGCAAATGCAACCGCGCTTTAGCCCAAATGGTAAACACATTGCTTTTACCTCAGATCAAGGTGGCGGCGATAATATTTGGATTATGGATTTAAACGGCGAAAACCAAAGTGCAGTAACCGACGAAACCTTTCGCTTATTAAACAGCCCTGCATGGAGTCCTGATGGCGACTACCTAGTTGCCCGTAAACACTTTACCGCAAGTCGCTCATTAGGGGCAGGCGAAGTATGGCTTTATCATAAAGCGGGTGGCAAAGGAGTACAGCTTACTAAGCGAGCCGACGATCAAAAAGACTTGGGTGAGCCAATGTTTTCGCCAGATGGTCGTTATGTGTACTTTTCACATGATGCAACGCCAGGTAAAACCTTTCATTATTCAAAAGACTCTGTAGCGGGAATTTATAAAATAAAACGTTACGACCGCGAAACCGGCGAAATTGAAACGGTGATTAGTGGCATGGGTGGCGCAATAAGACCAACACCTTCACCCGATGGTAAAAAGCTTGCTTATATAAAGCGTGACGACTTTCAAACTAGCCTGTATTTATACGACTTAACTAGCGGTGAGCATACTAAACTCTACGATAAGTTAGAACGTGATATGCAAGAAACCTGGGCTATTCATGGTGTTTACCCGACGATTGCTTGGACGCCAGATAACCAACAACTGGTATTTTGGGCTGGTGGCACAATACATAAACTCGATGTTAGCGATAAATCGGTAGAAACCATTGCTTTTAAAGTACAAACCACTAAAAAAATTCAAAAAGCAGTGCGTTTTACACAAAACCTCGATACAGATGAATTTGATGTAAAAATGCTGCGTAACGTACAAATTAGCCCAGATGGTGAAACGGCTATTTTTGAAGCGTTAGGACACATTTATAAACGTGATTTAGAATCAGGTAAAATTAAACGCTTAACCAAACAAACCGATCATTATGAGTTATTTCCGCAGTACTCGCGCGATGGCAAAAAAATAGTTTACACCACATGGGACGATAACGAGCAAGGCCAAGTACGTGTGGTTTCTGCACGAAGTGGCCGTGGCGATACTATAACTGAGCAACCGGGTAAATACGTTGAGCCTACCTTTAGCCCAGACGGTAAAACAGTGGTTTATCGCAAAGCCACCGGTGGCAGTATTTTAAACCCTAAGTGGTCGCTAAACCCAGGCGTTTACAGCGTAAGCACTAAAGATGGCAAAAGTGAGTTAATTTCAAAAAGTGGTTATCAGCCACAGTTTGGTGCAGCTAACGATCGGGTTTACATTATGAGCCCATGGCCAAAACCAACGCTTAGTGTAGTTGAGCTTGATACTAAAAAAGTACGTAAGCTTTACGAATCTGAGCATGCCACCGAATTTAGAGTATCGCCAGATGGCCAATACCTTGCATTTGCGGAGCGTTTTAAAGTATTTGTAACACCGTTTGTAGAAAGTGGTAAAACGCTTAATATTAGCCCCACAGACAACCAATTTCCTATTGAGCAGCTCTCTGTTCGTGCAGGAGAAAGCATTAGTTGGAGCGCTAACAGCAATAAGCTGTATTGGACCTTAGGCCCTGAGCTTTACCATGCCAGCCTTGAGGGTATGTTTGCTATTAACAAAGCTGACGATAAAGACTTTAAAGTAAAAAGTGGCGATAACTATTAGCTTTAGTAAAAAAATGGCTGAGCCAAAGGGCATGATAGCCCTAACTGGCGCTAAGATTATTACTATGGATGGTGAAAAAGTGATTGAGAATGGCGTGATTATCACCGATGGTAAGCATATAAAAGCCATTGGTACAGCCGCTGATATAAGCATTCCTAAAGGTGCTAAAGTAGTTGATGTAACAGGCAAAACGATTATGCCTGGGATAGTCGATGCTCATGCGCATGGCTCGCAAGCAAGTGATGAAATTATTCCACAACAAAACTGGAAAAACTTTGCAGGGCTTGCATTAGGTGTAACCACAATTCACGATCCATCAAACGATACCTCTGAAATATTCACCGCCAGTGAAATGCAAAAAGCAGGCATGATAGTTGGCCCGCGTATATTCTCTACCGGTACGATTTTATATGGCGCCAATATGCCAGGGTATACCTCGCATATTGACTCGTTAGATGATGCTAAATTTCATTTAGAGCGTTTAAAAAAGGTCGGTGCGTTTAGTGTTAAATCGTACAATCAACCGCGTCGCGAGCAACGCCAGCAAGTAATAGAAGCTGGGCGTGAACTGCAAATGATGGTAGTGCCTGAAGGTGGCTCATTACTACAACATAACCTAAGTATGATAGTAGATGGGCATACAGGCATTGAGCATTCAATTCCAGTAGAGCATATTTACGACGATATAAAACAGCTGTGGTCACAAAGTGATGTAGGTTATACGCCAACGCTTGTTGTAGCCTATGGCGGTATTTGGGGCGAAAATTACTGGTACGATAAAACGGATGTGTGGAATCACCCACGGTTAAGTAAATTTGTACCTAAAAACCAATTACTACCACGCTCAATGCGCCGTGTTAAAGCACCTGAGCATCACTATAACCATTTTAACAATGCCCGCGTAGCTGCTGAGCTGCAAGACTTAGGTGTGCTAGTTAACTTAGGTGCGCATGGCCAACGTGAAGGTTTAGGTGCGCACTGGGAAATGTGGATGTTTGCCCAAGGTGGTATGACCCCACTTGAAGCAATTAGGGCCTCAACACTTGATCCTGCTAAGTACTTAGGGCTAGATAAAAACGTCGGATCGCTTGAAGTAGGTAAGCTTGCTGATTTAATGGTAATTGATGGCGACCCGCTAAGTAATATCCGCGACTCAGACAAAATTGACTACACCATGATCAACGGCCGCTTATTTAATGCCGCAACTATGGTTGAGGTGGGTAAAAAGCAGCGTAAACCACTTTATTTTGAAAACAACAAATAGCATTTAAAGTGAGAGTTTAAATAACCCATAACACATTTAAAAGCGGCTAACTTAGTTTTAAGTTAGCCGCTTTTTTATAGGCATAAAAAAACCGCTTAACGCGGTTTATTTTAAAATCACATTAGGGTGTTAAACAACACCGCGCGGTAAACGACAGTCGTGCTCTTTACGCGCTAATTCTACAATCCAAAACTCTTCAGCTGTGTAACCGTCTTCATTTTCGGTAACAACAGTAAATGGTGCTTTTTTCTGTGCTTTAGCAGGCGCAGCCACTTTAGTTTTTTTCGTTTTAGCAGTTTTGCCAGAAGTTAATTTTTTAGTTAACTCTGCTACATCAGCTAGGCGTAAATTTTTGCCACCATCGATGCTGTACCAGCCTGGCTTTGTAGTGATTTCAGGTTTTTTACCGTTGGCAGCTTCATACGCTGATTCAAAGGCAGATAACACTGCTGTTTTGTCTAGTTTGCTCATTAGAGACCCTATACGTTGTTAACACAGATAAAGAAGTCCTATTTATACCTATTTTAAAAGTGTTTTTCAATTTTTTGCGATTTTCCTTCCATTTTAGCCCATAAACAGCCAAAATTTGCACAAAATTCAGTGTTAAGTAAGGTAGCTTGTATGCAACGTCGAGAATTTAACCAGCTGTTAAATGACATTTTAAAACCCCACACAATTAATGATTTTTGCCCAAATGGCCTACAAGTTGAAGGCAAAAATGAAATTAAAACCATAATTACTGGTGTTACTGCAAGCCAAGCACTGATTGATGCTGCAATAGAAAAAAATGCTGATGCAATATTAGTGCACCATGGGTACTTTTGGAAAGGCGAATCGCAACCAATTACAGGTATGAAAAAACGCCGCATTGGTGCGTTGTTAGCAAATGACATTAACTTATTTGCTTATCATTTACCGCTCGATATACATCCGGTGCTTGGTAATAACGCACAATTAGCACTGCTGCTAGATATTGAAATTGGGGCGGGTTTAGAGCCTGTTGCAAACAGCGTGGCAATGAAAGGACGTTTAAAAACACCGTTAACGGGTGAAGAGTTTGCCAATAAGATAGCCCAAGTGTTAAACAGAACACCACTAAGCAGTTTAGTACGAACCGATAAAATAGAGACAATTGGGTTATGCACAGGTGGTGGGCAAGGTTACATTGACCTAGCTGCAGAGCAGGGCCTTGACGCCTATTTAACCGGCGAAGCGTCGGAGCAAACTATTCATAGCTCGCGCGAGCAGAATATTGACTTTTTTGCCGCAGGGCACCACGCCACAGAACGCTACGGCATTAAAGCATTAGGCGAGCTACTTGCCCAAGAGCATGGTTTTGACGTCACATTTATTGACATAGATAACCCAGTATAAATAGTTGAAAATGTAATACATATAGAACCATCATTAGCTACCTAGCTGCTATATAAAGTTAGGTAGCTAGGTGAATAGTTGGCTAATGGCTAATGCATTGAGAAATTATTTATAAAGAGGTGAATGTCATCATTAGCTGTCATGGCTTTGGTAAATAATTCAAAAACCATACTAATACATATGTTAGTGAGCGTTGCGGCTGTGGAGTTTTCACTAAATGCAAAGTAAAAGGTGAAACTTAAATTATTAATCTATAAAGCTATTTAAGCAGCTATCGCGTTTTAGGGCTTAGTGTTTGAAGTCGCTTTTTCTATGACTAGCAGCTTCAGAGCCTCGTATATAAGTAATGAGAGGAGTCACTTTTGGGCGAAATAAAAATATTTGGTCTGTTTTTAATTACTGCTTTGGCAGAAATAATAGGTTGTTACTTACCATACCTTTGGTTGCGCGAGGGGAAATCGGTTTGGTTACTGGTTCCTGCAGCCCTTAGCCTAGCTATATTTGCTTGGTTATTGTCGTTACACCCAGCCGCTGCGGGTAGGGTGTATGCCGCTTATGGTGGCGTGTATATTTTCATGGCTATTTTGTGGTTGTGGATTGTTGATGGTATTCGTCCAACTACATGGGATCTTGTAGGTTCCGGTGTAGCACTTGTGGGTATGGCTATCATTATGTTTGCTCCACGTAGCGTATAACAACAGTACCTGAGGTAATAGGTTGTAATTACAGCGTAGTTAAAAAAACTGCATATATCCGTAAATTATCAGGTCTAAATCAGTTCAACCGCACATTAAAAATGTAGCTCTAATCATTGAAAACTAAGACGGTGCTATCGAGTTTTAGACTAAGAAACTTCAACTTATACTCCTCGAAGTTACTGATTTAGGTGGCAGGAAATGCTGAGCTTAGGTTTGTTTTTTAAATGCTAATGACACGAATTTACTTTTGGATAAAGTATCGAAAACGAGCAGGCACCTGTTGGTTACCAAGTCTGGGTGTGTTTTGCTATTTTACAGACCAACGATTTCTGGCGAGACTATGAGATAATGAAAGCAAATGTGGTTGTTTAATTAACAACCACGAGTTGAAGGGTATGCGGCTGTAGTGTTTATAGAGCAACAAATGGGCTTTACTGCAACTCAATAGCTGTTTTCACCACACACTTAATCTGGCCACATCCAAGCCAATAAATTTAAAAAGTTAAGAACCGATAAAAAACTATGAGCACTGAAAATATTTCTCAAAAAAACGCGAGCTTTTTCCCATGGCTGATTATGATCTTAATGTCGTCAGTGACCTTTGTAGGGATATTGTCGGAGTTGATGCCCTCTGGTGTTATGCCTTTAATGATGGCCGATCTTAATATTAGTGAAATGCAAACAGGTAATTTAGTGGGTTACTACGCCATTGCGTCAGCGATATTTGCAATTCCGCTCATTTCAATGACCATGCAATGTAATCGCAAGCACTTGCTACTGCTTTTGTTGGGTGGTTTTGCCGCTTCAAACATTGTGGTTGGGTTGATTGATAATTATAACGTTATTATTTTTCTTAGGATTATCGGAGGCATTTGTGCAGGTGTGATGTGGCCAATGATTGCAGCCTACGGTATGCGACTGGTAGATGAGGAACATCATGGCAAGGCTATTGCGGTTATTATGGCAGGCACCACGCTGGGAATTAGTATTGGTATGCCCATAATGACCACTATTGGCAATGAATATGGCTGGCGAAGTGAGTTTATTGGCTTTGGGCTGGTTATTATTGCTATTGCAGTTATTAGCTTTTTTTCTTTACCTTCAGCGCCCGGTGAAAAGCTGACCAAAAGCTCCTCACCTTTTGCGGTATTAACAAATCCAGCTGTACTAGTTATTCTTGTGCTTACCTTGCTTGGTGTAACCGCACATTATGGTGCTTATGTGTACATTACAAGTCTGGTTGAGGAAATTACTTTAGCGGGTGGGATTGAAAGTGCTTTATTGTTTTTTGGTGTAGGTTCGATGATTTCTGTTTTTTTAGCTATAAAACTTATCGATAAATACCTGCGGCTATTAACAATCACCATGTTTGCATTACTTATTATTGCTATGCTCACATTACTCATATTTGGCAAAGTTAAGGGCGTAGGGCATTTTGCTTTTTTTATATGGGGTCTTTCGTTTGGTCCATTAGTGACTTTAATGCAAGCCGCTGTTAGCAGGCAGGTAAAAAATGCCAAAGATGTTGCTACTTCAGTTCAGTCATCGGTATTTAATTTATCCGTTATGATTGCATCTTCTGTTGCTGGGCTGCTACTGGGGAATTACTCCCCAATGAGTTTGGTGTACTTTGCCGTTGTTTTGTCTATTCCGGGTATTATCATCGCATTTTTTGCGAAAAAGACTTTAAGTAACCTAGGCTCTGAATAATAAATCTATCTAAAGCAGCTATTTTCTGCGCTAACTGCGTTGAATTTACTTGCAATAGGCCTGCTATTGACGCGTAAATTCGCCTTGTTTTCACTGAAAATATCTGGCTAGAGAAAATAAGTTTAAATATCATTATTATTCAATACGTTAGTGAGTATCTTAACCAGGATTCAGGTAAAGTAGAGCGGTTAAGAAAACTTATATTTGCTGTGAAAATAAAATTTATACAATTAAAGTGAAGTGATAAATTGAAAGGTAGTGTAGCCAATATGACTTCTCCTGGTGGAGCATGGCGGTCGTATAGGTTGTTCGAGCGGTTAATACTAATCTAACGCTTATAATACCTTTCAAAACGCCAATTAAAACAACCCCAATCTCTCTTTTTATATGCTACAAAAAAGCGCAGTAATCAATTGAACCAAAATAGGAACTCGGCTATGGTTTATTAATAAAAATAAAGTGAAAACGAGTTGTTTTACAGGCTTGTTAGGTGTTTAGAGGTTTTTATGAAAGGTTTTTCTATATTATTGTTAAAAATACTGGCTCTATATTTGGCCTTAAATACCTTATATTCTTTTATACCGGTCTTTTTTTCCGGCAACATAAGTAATTTATTAACCCCAGAAATTTTAGTGGTTCTACTGGCTACTATTATTATCCCCATTGTTAGCGGATGTTTACTGTGGAAATATGCGGAACTGATTGCAAATAAAATTCATAAAGCAGAACCTACAACTCCCACTGTTATTGGACATGATGTTGTGAGTGCTGGCTTGTTTTTAATTGGTATTACATTACTTATTAAACACATAGGTATTCTTATTAACTACTATATGAATATGGATAAACTTGATTACGGTTCATTATTTATTATATTTATCAGTTTGTTGCTGGTTTTTAAAAATAGTATATTGATTAACTTATATTCAAAACATAACAACAAATAATAAGGCATTTAAACATAACTAAAAAGTTGGCTAAGTTTGTTTAGCACTACATTATTGCCTACACCACTGCCAGATTTAATTAAATTTTAATAAAATTTGACAGTCAAGTTAAGGCTAATTTGCAGGGTTATAGTTAACTTTAAAGTGCTTCTGGGTCTATCCAGCGGCGCATGCTGATCCACGCTTTACCCACTACTTCATGGCTGTATTGTGTTACTACATGCAAAGCTTGAGAATTTGGTACGAGTTGTTTATGCCAAGGCAATACAGCAAAGTTATGATAGTCAGTTGCCGCTGTTATTACCTCAACCCCTTGGGCATTAAATAAGTCTTTTGCGCGCGGCATATGTAAAACAGAGGTAACCAATGCCACTTTATAGTCAACTAATGCGGGGGCTAATAACTTTGCTTCGGCTGCGGTATCCATAGCAGCTGGATTTTGCACCAAGCGATTTTTATTAATACCTAAATTGATTGCTGTTTTATACATTAAGCTACTATTAGTAACTTTTTGGTATCCGCCGCCCGATACAATAAGTTGCGCATTTGGGTAGAGTTTGGCTAGCTTTATGCCTTCGACTAAACGAGTAAGTGCGCAGTTGCCAAGTTGGTTATTAGCACTTAAAGCCGTGTTGGGGTTAATGTCGCAACCGAGTACGACTATTTTATCAATTTTTGGCTGTTTTAATGAGTTAAATGCCAGTGCGGCTGGCTCGTTATTTTTTATAATTAGGTTAGCAACCAGCGGTGTGCTGAGTAAAAGCAGCGTCGCTAAGCTTATAAAAGATAAAAATAAAGCATGCCTTTTACCTCTAAATGCCAAAAGCAGCATAATAAGTGCAAATAGACCCAATAAAGGCAGTGGCATTAATAAACCACCCAGTAATTTTTTAATGGCAAACATAATGAGTAATATAAAAAGCTAAGTTAGCTTTATATTACTCATGTGTAAGGTGTTTATCGACCGTTATTTAACTTACAGGTATTTAAAAAGTGACGATAAACAGGGTTGTCTTTCATTTCTTTTTTCATCGCTAAATACATAGGGCGAGTTAAGCCTAATGCTCCTAGCGGAATTGACTTAATTAATCCTTGGCTTTCGTAAGGTGTAACCAGCCAGTCGGGTAATGCAGCCACGCCCATGCCCGCACTAACGAGCTGAAAAATTAGTAACCCTTGGTCAACTGTTTTAAGTGTGCCATCAAAACGGGCATTTTGAATAAAGTGTTTAAAAATATCTTGGCGTTCACGCGGAATAGGGTAGGAAATAATAGTTTCGTTTTTTAAATCAAGCGCCGTTACATAGGCTTTTTTAGCAAGATCATGGTCGGGGGCAACAATGAGCTTTAATTTAAAGTCGAATAAATGGGCGTATTCTAGCTGGTCGGGTTCGCGTATATCTGAGGTGAGCACTAGGTCTAGTTCATCACTTAATAAATCAGGAATAGCGTCGTAGCTAAAACCGCGTTCGTAATCAATTTTTATATCGGGCCAAAAATTATTAAATTCTTTAATTGTTGGCAGTAACCAATGAAAGCACGCATGGCATTCAACACTTAAGCGCATTTGTGAAATAGGCTGATTTAAACTTTCTTTTAAGCGGCACTTGGTTGCTTCTACTTTTGGTAATATTTCGTGGGCTAATTCAAGTAATAGGATACCTTGGGGGGTAAATCGTACTGGTTGGGTTTTTCTCTCGAACAATTGGCAGTCTAATTTATTCTCTAAATCTTTGATTTGATGAGATAAAGCCGATTGCGTTAAAAATAACTCACGTGCTGTATTAACCAAAGATCCTGTTTCTTTTAAGGTAGCAATGGTTTTTAAGTGTTTAAGACCAATCATCTTTAAAAATTCTCATGAAAAAGGTGAGTTTAACTCAGAGTAAACACATATTACGCTTTTACAAAAAACGTTTCAACGTCTAGAAGGCTGTTAATTGTATTTTATTAGCAGTTGCTATGCTTAACATTAAGTTTTTTAATCATGAAAGTCATTTTAAAATAGGTTTGATGAATTTTGCATGAGCTTAGCTCATGTTGGGTTTTAAGGTTTATCAATTGTGTAATACCACAACACAAGGTAATTTTTAACCATCTAAACAGCTAGGTTGGGTTTTGGTGTAATTACTAAAAATGTTTTGGGCGAACATGGATTTATTACAAACGTTTGAAAAGTTGATTACTCGAATGACATTGGCTAAGTATATAGAATACTAATACAGCTAATCTGCCAGATATTGCATGGATAAAAGCACTTTTTCACAAAGCAGCAGCTAAAGTACCGGTTGCGCGTTTGTGGGTAAATCCAGATTGTGGTTTAAAAACCAGAGTATGGGAGTAAACCCGCCAAGCACTTAACAACATGGTTAAAACAACCAAAGAGCTGCGTGATGAGTTAAAAGTTAGATCTACACCGTAAAAATGTAGCTTACGTATATAGCTTATATAAAAAAATCGCAAAATTAAGCCAGCAATAAGTCGCTGGCTTTTTTATTATAGTGGGGCGTCGATTAGTAAAATAGCTTCTTGGGCTGTTACTGGTTTTGATTTTAAATAGCCTTGCCCGTAATTGCACTGCGTAGTTTGTAAAATAGCGAGTTGCTCAGCAGTTTCTATCCCCTCAGCAACCACTGCAAGATTAAGTGATATTGCTAGCGACAAAATAGCATCAACGAGTGGATTGGCTGAGTCATGTAAGTGATCGATAAAGCTCTTATCTATTTTTAGAATATGAATAGGTAGCTGATGTAGGTAACCAAGCGCTGAGTAACCTGTGCCGAAGTCATCAAGGCAAAGCTTTACTTTTAATGGCGATAAGCCTTCAATTATTTGGGTCGCTAAGTCTAAATTTTCGATTAATCCCGACTCTGTAATTTCTAAACACAAAGACCCCAGCGGGAGCTGATATTTATTATAAATAGCGTGAATTTGTGCCACAAAATCTAAACTAGCAAAGTGACGAGAGGAGACATTAACGGTGACTTTTAAAAATCTGTGCCCTTGTTGATGCCAAATGCTAATTTGTTGTGCGGCTAAATCTAATAAATGTAAGTCTAAATTAATTATTTGCCCGGTTTTTTCAGCAATTGGGATAAAGTCATTTGGCGGTACAAACCCTTTACTGGGATGATGCCAACGAACAAGTGCTTCAAAACCAATCACTTCACATGTAGCAATGGTAAATATAGGCTGAAAATACAGCTCAAACTCATTGTGCTCTATACCGTGTTGTAAGTCGTTTTCAATATCAGCATGAGTTTTAAGCTTTTTGCGCATAATATTATTAAATAGCTTAACTTGTCCGCGTCCTGTCGATTTAGCTTCGTACATAGCTGCATCAGCTTGTTGTAATAAAATATAGGCTTTGTCGTTTTCGTTATCACTTAATGCTACGCCAATACTTGTAGATGCTTGTAATAGGTGGCCGTCAATATTAATTGGCTTTGAAAGGGCAAGTTGTATACGTTTGAGTGCATCTGTTACCTGATTTCGGTGAGTGATGTTTTCCATAAAAATAGCAAACTCATCCCCACCTAAACGTGAAAATGTGTCGGTATTGCGCACCGTGCCTTTAATTAATTGGCATATTTTTATTAAAAAGTGATCACCAACTTCATGACCAAGTGAATCATTAATACTTTTAAAACGATCAAAATCTAAATAGAGTAACGCGTGGCTAGTGCCTTTTTTTGCTCTTGCAAGGCGTAAAATAGCATGCTTAATTCGCTCAATAAGTAATGAGCGATTAGCTAGGCCAGTAAGATCATCGTGCAGGGCGCGATGCTCTAGTTCTTGGCGAGCTAATTGGCGGTCAATCGCCATACTTATTTGCCGGCTCACATAAGTAAGCAGCGCATTATCGTGTTGGCTGTAATGTAGCGCTTTATCGTAACTTTGCACTACTATAACGCCGCTATGGCGCTCGTTTACCCTAAATGGGACACCCAACCAAGATTCTGCGCGCCTACCCACCATTTTAAAATGCTGTTGTTCTACATGGTGTAAAAACTCATTACTAGTGAGCAGTAAAGATTGCTCCGTAACTAATAAATAATACGAGGCAGTGTCTTTTAATTGCTCTTTTGAAATTTTTTGATGGCTGTTGGTTTTAATGCCTTCTTCAACAATATAAACAATATCTAACACGTCAATTTGTTTATCGTATAGCGCTATAAAAAAATTATCGGCAGGGAGTAAACTATTAATAATTAAATGCAGCGATTCAAAAAAAACGTCTAAATTTTTAGCTTTATAAGTTAAGTTTGCAATTTGCAGCAGGCTATTTTCTAACTTTTGGGCATTATTTAATTGTAAAACAGTTGTTTGTAAGCTGTTTACCGTATTAACTTGATTTATTTTGGCACTTAATAAGTGAGCAACCGTAGTGAGTATTTCGAGGTGCGAGTTAGTAAAGTAATTTTTAATTGGGTGCTCACAATCTATAACCCCTAAAACATGATCTTTGTATATGAGTGGAACACATATCTCAGATTGAGCAGGGTGCTCATCAGCAATATAGCGGCTATCTTTGGTTACATCGCCAATCATGATTGCTTTAGCTGTGGTTGCTACATAGCCGGTGATACCTTCATCAAAGCGGATCACTTTTCTCTGTGCTTGATATTCTTTGCGCTCACTGGCAACGCCCATTGAAGCGGCTTGAATAAGCGTTAAATTAGCAGTATCAGCAAGATAAATTACACAATCAACAAAGCCAAGCCTATTAATCACTTGGGTAGTTACATATTCAAATAGCTCATCAAGCGTATCTAATTGCAGTAAGCTTGAGGAGAACTGATTAATTATACTTAGCTGATCGGTTTTAACTTCGAGCGCTGTAGTGGTATCTACTTTGTTAGGCATAGTAAGTAATGTGGTTCTTAGTTAAGTATGAATACGGGTACTAATTTAACATGGTATTAACTTTCCTACAAAACAAAATGATAATTGCTTTATGCTAACTGTAAAGTTTAATTGCAGCGCTACGCAGGTTGATTATTTATAATAAGATCTTTACTCGAAAACGTCCTATGCCTATGATCGGATAAATTTAGCTTAGGGACCAACTCATGACCGTTAAAAATACAGACTCTGCAGCAACACTCACTATTACCAGACCAGATGATTGGCATGTACATTTACGTGATGGCGATCAATTAAAAGACACGGTTCGTGATATTAGCCGTTATATGGGTCGCGCAATTATTATGCCTAACTTAATGCCGCCAGCAACCTGCACAGGTACGGCATTAGCTTACAGGGAACGTATAATGGCTGCAGGTCCACAAGGCAATTTTGAGCCTTTAATGGTGCTATACCTTACAGATAAAACAACCCCAGATGAAATAATAAAAGCCAAAGCTACCGGCAAAATAGTTGCAGCAAAACTATATCCGGCAGGTGCTACAACAAATTCAGACTCAGGTGTTACCTCAATTAAAAATATTTACCCTGTTTTAGCTGCAATGCAAGACGTAGGCATGCTGCTTTTAATACACGGTGAGGTGACAGATTCGTCTATTGATATTTTTGACCGTGAAAAAATATTTATCGAAACGATTTTAGGTGACGTAGTAACTGACTTTCCTGAGCTTAAAATAGTACTTGAGCATATTACAACAAAAGATGCGGTAGAGTTTGTAACCAATGCGCCGGATAATGTTGCAGCAACAATCACTGCTCATCACTTACTTTATAATCGCAACCATATGCTGGCAGGGGGCATTCGCCCACATTATTACTGTTTACCTATTTTAAAACGTAATATTCACCAACAGGCTTTAATGGCTGCTGCAGTAAGTGGTAATAAAAAATTCTTTTTAGGTACTGACTCAGCGCCTCATTATAAAGATAAAAAAGAAGCTGCGTGTGGTTGTGCAGGAGCTTATACCGCACATGCTGCTATTGAGTTATACGCAGAGGCATTTGAAGGTGCCGGTAAACTAGACAAGCTAGAAGGCTTTGCAAGCTTTTTTGGACCAGACTTTTATTGCCTTGCACGTAATAAAGACACCATTACTTTAGAAAGAAGCCCGTGGCAAGTGCCTGCAAGTTATACGCTTGGCGACTCACAAGTAGTACCTATAAAGGCAGAAGATACAATTGACTGGCAAGTTAAGTAGCCTGGTTGCCTAAAGCACCTAAAATTTTAAAGCTTAGGTAGAATAAGCTAGTAATTTTAGAAAAGCGCTTTAGATTTATTGTTAGATGACTATAGAAAATATGAAAGCGTTTAATAGTATTGCCAGCAAGGTGACAATTACTGGATAAAATTTATATTTATTTGCTTTTAAATTAACCGTTTAAGAAAAAAAATCAGAAACAACGCATTATTGATAAATATTTTCTAATTAATAGAGCGAAATAAAATTTAATGTGCTAATCTTAACTTGCTTTGAGTTTTTGCCTAATGAATTTACGGATGTTGTGCTGCGTTTAAGGTTACCGGTTTGGTTATTACTTCTTCCTGTACTGTACCTCCATATTTTTGAGCATTGATTCAAGGAGGATATTGCCATAATAATATGGCTGAATTTTAATTATTGACTTACAGGAAAATTTAGTATGTCGGTTACTGGTAAAGTAAAGTTTTTCAACGAAGCTAAAGGCTTTGGTTTCATTGAACAAGAAAATGGTCCTGACGTGTTTGTACATTTCAGCGCAATCACTGGTTCTGGTTTTCGCACTCTTAGCGAAGGTCAAGCAGTGACATTCAGCATCAAGCAAGGTCAAAAAGGCCCTGAAGCTGAGAACGTAGAAGCAGCATAATTTATTATGTGAACCTTCGTTCAACGTGGTGAAACAGGCTACTGTTTCACCATAATTTCTTTTTAAATAATCTACACTCCCGCAAATAAAATCAAAATAATTACCTCAAAATAATTACCTCAAAATAATTACCTCAAAATATTAACCTCCAAATATTTTAATTATCACTTACCAATTTAAACACTCTACAGTCATATATTATTTTAATAATTCGTATTTTTAAAAACACCATTACTCAATAAACAAAATCACCCTTTTTGTATTTGCTATTTGTCGTTTAAAAAATCACAAACGTAGCTAAATCATGGGGTATAAAGTTTAATACTAATACTAATACCAATCCAATTAAAAATATGATAATTCTAGCTTATTAAATAGCTTACGCGCTGTGTTGAAAGTAACTTATATAGGGCAGCTTTTAATTTAAATCCCCTCGCTATTTAACTCCCACTGAATTTAAACCAGCTTTAATAAGTTTGCTACAAGATCATTAAGGTTATTAAAAGTAACTTGTGGGCGCATGTAAGTTGCGTATGTAATTGCTGCGAGCGTACAAAAGCTCAGCAATAGGGTATTACAAATTACCAGCCTCACAGTTTAAGGGGGAAGCACTCCTTAGCTTTAATGCCGTGTTAACCAATCCACATCATTTTAAATTAATAAAAAATGATCAGACTATTGAATTAAATTGTCACTAGCTGCGTTAAAAGTAATTTTTAGCCACTACACGAGCGTACTAAGTGAAGGTGATGGCAAAGTAATAATTCAGAACAACGAAATATAAAGCCTTCGTTAAGAACAAGGAGCTTGCTCGTCATTAAAACAACTCTTTTAATTAAGCATATTAATATTATTGCCCTAGGGGCAGTAGTAATTATCAACTACTCTGAAATAAGCCTACAGATACATTTTTAATAGCAAACATTAAAGATAAACATTGTGCTAATAGGGCGGTAATGATTTATATTATTTTTGCATTTTAAAAAATGGATGGAACATATTTATTGTTTTAATTCTACCTTTATGATTAGTTTTTTATTATATAGTACACAATAATTATTATGGAGTGGGTTGCAGATTATTTATGATACAAATGTATTTCGTGTATAAAACGCTCAAAAATTGTTAAAGATAAAATAATAGAAGGTTATTTATATTTTTTTTTTAGTCTCTAAATAGTTAATACTAAATGTTATAATAATGTTTATTTTTAAGTTGTTAATTATGAATGTTGTTATTACAAAAGGGTTTCATGAAAGTATTTGCGGTAAAGTGGTTGCAATAATGTTAATATTGTCGGGTTGGTATATTAAATAACTTGTTCATATGCATATTTATTTATAGGTAATGCTAAACATCAAGTTGACATGACTTACTGCATTTAGCATTATTGAAAGGTTGATATCTATTAAAAGATATCAGGGTTGTCTTCCTCTTGTAGGTTGATAATTAAATTATAAAAGTAACATTACTTAATTGGTTGGGAACTATGTCTGTTAAAATCAGAAAGAGTCTTGTAGCAACTGCGTTGGTTGGCGCATTTGCATTTGCAAGCAGCAATGTGATTGCAGATCCTTTGAATGACGTGCAACAAGCAGGTCAGCAAATTCAAAAGGCTGCAGTTAAGTCTCAAACTAAAATTGACAATGTATATGGTCAAACTCAAGAGCTAATAGCTGAGTACCGTAGCATCGTTGATGAGACTGAACTTATGAAAGTGTACAACGATCACGTAGCACGTTTGGTTGATGACCAAAACGCGTCTATTGAATCGTTTGACCGTCAAATAGCAACTATTGATAACACTAAACAAAACGTTGTGCCTCTGATGTATCGCATGATCGATACGCTTGAGCAATTCATCAAAGCGGACGTTCCATTTAATCTTGAAACGCGCTTAGGTCGTGTTGAAAGATTACGTGAAATCATGTCTTCTTCTTCTGTAACAACGTCTGAGAAATTCCGTCAAGTACTTGAAGCTTACACAGTAGAAACATCATACAGCTCAGCTGTAAATGCTTCACAAGGTACACTTGATGTTGATGGCCGTAGCATTAACGTTGATATCGGTCGTTTAGGTCGTATTACTTATGTTGCACAGTCTTTTGACTTGAAACATGCTTGGGTTTGGGATAACAACACTAAACAGTGGAAAGAATTAGGTGAAGAATACCTAAAATCTGTTAAAGAAGTGATCCGTATGGCACGTAAGCAAGCGACACTAGAACTTGTTAAACTACCAATTTTTGGCGCGGAGTAATCAATAATGAAGAAACTATTTAAAGGTTTTGCTGTTGCAGCAGTACTAACTGTTTCTGCAGGTACCGCGCTTAATGCACACGCAAATACGAATGCATTAGATAAAATTCTTGAGCAAGTAAAACAAGAGCGTATCTCTGAAGGTAAAATCAATAAGCAACGTGAGCAAGAGTTCTTATCAGAACGTGCTGACAAGCAATCATTACTTAATAAAGCGAAAAGCCAATTAGTTGCTGAAAAGTCACGTGGCGATCGTTTAACTAAAGAATATGCACAAAACGAAAACACGCTAGCTGAGAAAGAGCAAGCACTACAAAATGCTCAAGGTACACTTGGTGAAATGTTTGGTGTTGTACGTCGTGCAGCTCAAGATGCTATCGGTTCTATCGAAGCGTCACTAGTAAGTGCTGAAAAGCCAGGTCGTGCTGAAGTATTACGTTCATTAGCAGCGGCTAAAGAGCTTCCTACAGTTCGTGAGTTAGAAGAGCTTTGGATTTCACTTCAAACTGAAATGACTGAGTCTGCTAAAGTTTCTACTTTTGAAACTGAAGTTGCTGGTCTTGACGGTAACCCGTCAATGAAGAAAGTAACACGTATTGGTAACTTTAACTTAGTTACAGACGACGGTTACTTAATTTATTCACCAGAAACAAAGTCGATTCAACCACTTGGTAAGCAGCCTGATAGCTACATTTTAGACGGTATTGCAGACCTTGAAAAAACATCGTCTGACAACTATGCTGGTGTATATGTGGATCCAACACGTGGCGCGATTTTGCGTATTAACACTCAAAAAGCAACACTTATGGAATACTTCCATCAAGGTGGCGTAGTAGGTTACATAATTACTGCGTTGTTAGCTTTAGGTATGTTAATTACTCTAATTCGTTTTGTTGACCTTACGCTTACTACAAGCAAAATTAAGAGCCAACTTAAAAATGTTGCTACACCGAATACAAATAACCCATTGGGTCGTATTCTTAAAGTGTACCATGACAACAAGAATCAAGATGTTGAAAACCTTGAGCTTAAACTTGATGAAGCGATTCTTCGTGAAACGCCACGCATCGAAGCTGGTATCAACATTATTAAGATCCTTGCTGCCATCGCACCATTACTTGGTCTACTAGGTACAGTAATCGGTATGATATTAACGTTCCAAACAATCACATTGTTCGGTACGGGCGATCCGAAGATCATGGCTGGTAATATCTCTCTAGCACTTGTAACTACAGCGCTAGGTCTAATTGCTGCACTACCACTAATTCTACTTCACGCACTTGTAGCTGGTCGTAGTAAGTCGGTATTACACATCCTAGATGAGCAAAGCGCAGGTATCGTTGCGACTCACGCGGAGAAGGAGAAAGCCTAATGCTAGTCCTGATGGAGATATGGGAATCTATCAGGGATTTTGTTGGCACAGGCGGCCAGGTTTTATACGTGGTCGCGATAGCACTCTTTCTGATGTGGGTTTTAATGATTGAGCGCTATTGGTTCTTACTTGCAGAGTTTCCGCGTTTATCGCAAGAAATTATTGCAAAGTGGGATGCCCGCCAAGACACTACGTCTTGGTACGCACACAGAATCCGTGAAGCATGGATTTCTGAAGCGTCTGAAAAATTAGATCAGCGTATGTTGTTGATTAAAACATTAGTAGCTGTTTGTCCTTTAATAGGTTTGTTAGGTACTGTTACTGGTATGATTTCGGTTTTCGAAACCATGGCTAGTCAAGGTACTGGTAATGCACGATTAATGGCATCAGGTATTTCAATGGCAACAATCCCAACAATGGCTGGAATGGTTGCGGCACTATCTGGAGTGTTTTTTAGCTCACGTCTTGAGACAAAAGCTAAAATGGTGAAAGCCAAACTTGTAGATAACATGCCTCATCACTAGAGAGAGAATTAAATATGGCACGTAAACAACGTTTTCGTGAAGAAGAAGAAGCAGCGGTCGATATGACGCCGATGCTTGACATCGTATTTATCATGCTTATTTTCTTTATCGTAACTACATCGTTCGTTAAAGAGGCTGGTATCGAGGTCAATAAACCAAAAGCTGCCCAAGCTACTAAGCAAAAAAATGCTAACATTTTTATTGCTATACGTAGTAACGGCGAAATCTGGGTTGATAAACAACAAATTGATGTTGAACGTATTTCAGCAAAAATTGAAAGTTTATTAGCAGAACAACCTACCGAAGTTGTGATTATACAAGCTGATAAAGAAGCTAAGCACGGCACGGTAGTTAAAGTGATGGACCAGATTAAAGCGACGGGTGATAACCTAAGAATTTCAATCGCTGGAGATCAGTAATGATTCGTTTTCTGTTTTCACTGATTGCAGGTGGGGCAGTTACTTTCGGCTTGTTCTACTTCATGGCATTCCTCATCTCTGGTGGGGCTGACCGTAATACTGAACAAAAAGAGCAGATCATAGTCGAAATAATGACGAATCCGCCTGAATCTAAGGTGCAGGAAAGAAGGCGTGTTCCGCCTCCTCCTCCTCCACCGCCAAAGCAGCCGCCTAAACCGCAGCCGCCACAGCCGGAAAATAACAACCCTAATCCTGGTGGATTGTCATTTAATATGCCAAGCATCGATGTGGGAAGCACGGCAGGTGGACTAAGTGGTCCGGGTGCATTTGGACGAGATGGTGATGCGACACCTATCGTTCGTATTGAACCAAAATATCCAACGCAAGCAGCACGTGATGGTAGAGAAGGTTGGGTTCAACTTTCGTTCACTATCGATGAGTTAGGTGGCGTGGTTGACGTTGATGTAATTGACGCTGACCCAAAACGTGTCTTTGACCGTGAAGCTAAACGTGCATTGCGCAAGTGGAAATACCGTCCTAAAATTATTGACGGTAAACCACAAAGACAAGTTGGTTTACAAGTTCAATTAGACTTTAAACTTAACCAAGGCAACTAAGGAGGCGAGTAATGAGAAATTTATCTAAAGTAACTGCTCTTGCAATTCTTATGTCTGTGTCGGGTGCAGCTTTGACTGCACCTGTTTTAGCGGCGCCAAATTACGCAAAAATTGAAGAGCGTAAAAAAGCAAAAACTAAAATCATGGGCGAGCGTACTGGTAAAAAAGTAATTAAAGCGTTTGACTTGTATAATGAAGATGATGTTGATGGTGCACTTGCTTTGCTTAAAGAGTTAGATCCGTCTAACGATTTTGATAAAGCAACTGTAAATCGTTACTTAGGTAGTATGTATGCTCAAAAAGAGCAATACAAAACAGCCATTAAGTATATGAAAGCAGCTATTGCACCAGATGTATTAAACTTTGCCGATCAAGCACAAGGTTTAAAAACCTTAGGTGACATGTATGCAGGTACTGAGCAATATAGTGCTGCAAAAAAAGCCTACGCTGATTGGATGGACTTTACAGGTGAAGAAGATCCGAAAGTTTATACTCGTATTGCGCAAGCAAGTTACGAACTTAAACAGTTTAAGGATGTTATAGAACCTGCTGATAAAGCGATTAAGCTTGAAAAAGAGCCTACAAAAGCTCCTTATCAACTTAAGTTAGCTTCATATTTTGAACAAAAACAGTATCAAAATATGGTTCAAGTTGCAGAAGAAATCGTTCGTGTATGGCCAGATGATAAAAAATCTTGGGTAGGCTTAGGTAAGTATTACTTACAAACTGAAGACTACAAAAAAGGCCTTGCAACTATGGAAGTTGCATACAAAAACGGTTACTTTGAGAACGAAGTTGAATACAAAGTACTAGCTAACTTTTATTCTTTAAACGAAATACCTTATAAAGCGGCATTAACGCTTGAAAAAGGCATTAAAGAAGAAAAAGTACAACGCACTAAGCAAAATATCAGTGCAATTGCTAGTAACTATCATCGTTCAAAAGATATTGAAAAAGCCGCTAAGTATTACGAAGAAGCTGCAAAATTTGATAACGATGCTGAGCTTTATCGCAAAGCCGGTTCGTTACTTTTACAATCTGAAAACTTTAGCGCAGCAGTTGTTCGTTTGAACAAAGCACTAGAGTTAGGCTCTGATAAAAAGGGCACTATTTATTCAGATTTAGCTGAAGCGTACTACTACCAAGCTAAGTATAAGCAAGCACATGCTGCAATTACGAAAGCTATGGATGACCCTCGCACACGTAAGTTTGCAAAAGGTTGGGCTACATATATTAAAGATAAAGCCGCTCGCAACGGTGTTAAAATTTAATTTTTAATGTATATTAGCAATTTTTAAAAAGCCCCTCTGGGGCTTTTTTTATTGGGATGAACATGAACAAAACGCTTATTTTTTCATTTTTACTGTGTCTATTTTTGACCTCTTGCTCTAAGCAACCACAACCGTACACATCATTCGATGAAGCGCAGCATGCATTAAAATCGCTTAACCTAGCTTTATACCAGCCAGAAAATAGTAAACACACAGAGCTGCGTAGTGAGCAATTGCCTTTTACAGATGCGTATTTACAAAAGCGCCACGTTATTTATCAAAGCTTAATGCAAATGCAACTAACTAAGCCGCAAACTGAGCAGGTTAATTATCTTGTTATTGCAGAGCGTTTTCCTGAGCGTTACTTTGCCTGGCCAGCACATACAAATGTTTTAGTTAATTTGCTTAACTTAGCAAGTTCACAGAGTGACTATCAGAATATAAGTAATTGGCTTGAATTTGTGCAGCTACAACTAGAAAATGCGCAGTTAAGTAATTTAAAGTTAAATAAAATTGAGCACAGCTTAATAAAAAATTATGTGCTTAGTGCACTTAACGATAAAAACATACCAAATAGCTTATTAGCTCAACTTAATATTTTAAAAGATTATTTAGCGCAATATAGTCCAAGAGGAAGTGTAGGGCTATACGGTTTAGCTAATGGCAGTGAGTGGTATCAAAGTAAGTTAAACTATTTTAGTGGTGTAGTGCACTCTCCGCTTGAGTGGCTTACTATTATAAATGAGCAGCTAAAAGAAGAGGAAAAAAAGCCAGTTAATCAGGAGGTGAGCCAAATTTATCCGAACTCATTTTTGGTGCAATTTACTAATGGCAATAAAGAAGTGCCAGGTTTAGATTGGTTGTCGGGGTTTAGAGACTTACCCGCTATAGCTGAAAATCAATCACTTTTAGCGCAGCAAAAAACGCTAATGTTAGCAATGATGGAAACTGATGTAGGGCTGCATATTCATGCGTGGACCTTGCCTCAGGCTAAGGTTAACTTAGTAAAGCGCTTAAATATTAGCGAAATAAATGGAACAAGGTTAGTTAAAGATATAGTGCTTTACCCTGGGCAAGCGTTTAGCTTTGCTCAGCAATTACTTTAACTGCCCCTGTGACTTAACCTTGCCCAATGTGCGCTTATTTAGCGCACTGTTCACAGCGTTGTGTAGCTGGATCTAATTCGAGTAAAGCTGTTGTTATAGGCTCTTCACAATCACAGCAATAACCGTACTGACCTATCTCAATTTGACTCACAGCAGCCTCTAAAGTAGTCATTCGTTGAATATACTCACCGTATTCGGGGCCGAGCTTTTGCGCTGCCAAGTCGAGCCACTCTGCATTGACTGTTCGCGTTAATAAAGATAATAAATGCTGGTGAGATAGATGCGCTGATTGAGAAAGTAAGTTTAATATTGTTAATTTTACTTCCTCTATTTCATTAATTAACCTTTGCTGATGTTGCATCGCGTATAACCCCTTTATAATTAGCATTGAGCAATAGGGGTATTATCTAGGTAGATTTACTTACGCGTTATGATTTGCATCAAACTGTGGCGCTTTGGCATACTTACTTAGTACCTCTGCGACATCTTCTTTGGCCTTTAATCGGCGGATTTCGTCAAATAATGTTATTGCCTGTGGGTACTGACGTTTTAAGTAACCTAGCCACTGCTTAGTGCGCGATGCAAAGTACTTTTCATCTTTAGCGGGGTCGTGATGAATAGCAGAATTTATTAAATGATAAAGAATATGCTCCCACTCGAGCCCTACATAAGGTTCATTATCTATATTCGCTTTAATTTTTTTTGCTAAATCGGGATGAGATAACGCACCACGACCAAGCATTAAGTCGGTACAACCACTGCGTTTTTGGCACAACATAGCATCATCTACTTGCCATATTTCGCCATTAGCTACAACCGCAATATTTTTATTTTTAATTAAAGGTGGGATCTTTTCCCAATAAGCAGGTGGGTTATAGCCATCACGTTTAGTGCGAGCATGAATTGCAATACTGCTTGCACCGGCGCTGACAACAGCATCTACTATTTCTTGGCTGTTACTGTCGTCATCAAAACCAAGACGAATTTTTGCACTCACTTGATGTTTGCTATCAACGGCGTCTCTTACCGCTTTAATTATTTCATACATGTGCTCGGGATCTTTAAGTAGTACAGCTCCGCCTTTACTTTTATTGACAGTTTTTGCTGGGCAGCCAAAATTTAGATCTATGCCGTGAGAGCCCAAACTAATTGCTTTAACTGCATTTTCTGCAAGCGCACCTGCGACTTGACCTAATAACTGAATGCGTACCGGTGTACCAGCACTAGTGAGGCCATTATTGTTAAGTTCAGGACAGTAACGATAAAAAACTTTATCAGGTAAACAAGCATCAACAACACGCACAAACTCAGTCACACATAAGTCAAAACCACCTATATTGGTAAGAAGTTGGCGCATTTTGAAGTCAACAACACCTTCCATCGGTGCTAAAACAAGTTTCATAGAGAGATTAATTATGGCTAAATAAAGGGATGTGTAGTGTAACCGTTAATCATAAATTGATAAATCCGTAATTACCGCGCATAGTTACTTTAGCCAAAAAGTTTACAAATAATTAAAATAAAATGAAATTTTTTATTTTTATACAGGTCTACTTAAATACATACTCGTATTTTCCAATTCTTTGGTTATACAATCTTATTAAAAAGAGAGTCATATAATGAATACAATCAAAAAAAGTTCAATCGCGTTAACACTAGGTGCAGTTGTTGTTGGCTCTGCAAGCTTTGTATCAGTGGATGTGCAAGCAAATCCTTTTGAGTTTCAACAAATGGTTACCGGCTATCAAATAGATGCTACCGAAGGTAAGTGTGGCGAAGGTAAATGTGGCGGCGAAGCAAAAGCTAAAAAAGAAGGCAAATGTGGCGAAGCTAAATGCGGTGCAGATGCAAAAGCTAAAAAAGAAGGCAAATGTGGCGAAGCTAAATGTGGTGCAGATGCCAAAGCTAAAAAAGAAGGCAAATGCGGCGAAGCTAAATGTGGTGCAGATGCCAAAGCTAAAAAAGAAGGCAAATGCGGCGGCGATGCAAAAGCTAAAAAAGAAGGTAAATGTGGCGAAGCTAAAAGTGGCGCAGATGCAAAAGCCAAAAAAGAAGGCAAGTGCGGTGAAGGTAAGTGTGGCGGTCATTAAATTTTATTAAAGTAGAATAACTTTACTTCAGGTTAAATACTTTAATACCATATAGAATAAAGGGCCGGTTGGCCCTTTTTGTTGGGAGTGGTTATGACACAAATTATAAATACTGACTTAGGTATGGTTGGTTTAGGCTTACGTAGAGAAATGCTTGACGAGTTACTAGTGCATGTACCTAAACAAGTCGATTTTATGGAAGTTGCTCCAGAAAATTGGCTAAAATTAGGCGGGCGTTTTAAAAAACAATTTAAAGCATTAATCAGTGCTAATAGTTTTGCTTGTCATGGCTTATCGCTTTCAATTGGCTCAACTGCGCCAATTGATATTGAATTTGTAAAATCACTAAAAATGTTTTTTGATGAACATGATATAAAAATTTACAGCGAGCACTTAAGTTACTGCTCTGGCACAGGGCATATGTACGATTTAATGCCGATTCCGTTTACTTTAGAAGCGATTGCTCATGTAGTGCCGCGTATCAAACAAGTACAAGACATATTAGGGCGCCAAATTGCCATAGAAAATGTGTCTTATTACGCAGCCCCTGGGCAGCAAATGTCAGAGCTGGCGTTTACTAATGCTATTTTAGAGCAAGCTGATTGTAAGCTGTTACTCGATGTGAATAATATTTATGTGAACTCAGTAAACCATGGTTATGACGCAGAAGCCTTTTTAACCGGATTACCGACACAGCGTATTGCTTACGGCCATGTAGCTGGGCATTACAATGAAGCCGATGATCTAATTGTAGATACCCATGGTGCAGATGTAATTGACCCAGTTTGGCAGTTACTCGATAAAGCGTACCAAACTCACGGTGTATTTTCGACGCTGCTCGAGCGAGATTTTAATATACCGACCGTTAATGTATTAACCAAAGAGCTAGATATTATTCATAACCTGCAAGCAAAATACCTTGATAAATCACTAATCAAGCAGCGAGCTTAATAAGCATGTCTGAACCTAGAGTGCCTGCAAAAGGAGTATTTAGATGAGCTTTATTGAAATACAAAACGAATTCATGGCGCATATTCGCAAACCCAGCCAACATAAAAAGCCGCAAGGGATTGAAGATAGACGCATGGCGATTTACCGCGATTTATTTTTTAATAATATTGTTGGATTTATTTCGTCAGGTTTTCCGGTGTTAAAAACCTTATACAGCGATAAACAATGGCAAATGCTTATTCGCCGATTTTTTAGTGAATATGATTGTCACTCGCCGTACTTTTTAGATATAGCAAGGGAGTTTATTAATTACTTATCAAGTAATTATGAAATGCAAAAATATGATCCGCCATTTATGCTCGAACTTGCCCATTATGAATGGATTGAATTAGATGTAGCTATTACACAGCAGGCTGAAGATGAGCAACTCATAGATTCTGAACAGGTTGCCTCTGCGCGCTTATACTTATCAAGTACCGCGCGTAATTTAAGTTACCAATTTGCGGTGCAAACAATAAGTAGGCAGTTTCAGCCGCAACAGCCATCAGCACAGCCTAATTATTTTGTAGTATATCGCGATGGCGATGATGAAGTTCAATTTTTAGCAACGAATGCCATGACAGCCTTGTTATTATCGATTATAAGTGAGCATGATGGTTTAATACTCGATACTATTTGCGAGCAAGTAACCCGCCATGCTGTGCAGTTTAGCGCTGCACAAATTGCCCAAGGCGCACTCGTTACCTTACGTGCTATGGCGCAGCTTGGGATTATAGTGACAAAAAATCAAGCTTAAGCTCTTTATAGATTATTTTACATCGTTTATTATGACGCCCTTATGTGTCGTGCTTAATAAAAGGTTGTAACAATGTCAGATGATAAAGAATTTAAAGATCCGTTCAATGCAGCGTACTTTTTTGGCTTCGTAGCTATATTTGTAGGTATTGGTTGCTTAAATGCAATTGTTGGCTGGTTTGCTGTGTTATCTTAATTATTTATCTCAAGGCTGTTGTTACCAACAGCCTTATTTTTAAAACTTCCCCTCGCCTGAAACGGTTAAAACACCTTTTATAATAACGTCAAACTCGCAATCAAAGGTCACTTAAGGTTATAATCAGCTGCTTTGTAATATAAACCATTGAGCAGTTAAAATTATGACTCAAGTAACACCTGCAATTATCAAAAACAGCATAACTACGATTGCTGATTACCCTAAAGCGGGCATTATGTTTCGCGATGTAACGACACTAATGGCAAACCCAGATGCATTTAAAGCGACTATCGATGCTTTTATTACTGCATATAAAGATCAGGGTTTTACCAAAATTATTGGTACTGAATCACGAGGCTTTATTTTTGGTGCACCCTTGTCTTATGCTTTGGGTATTCCATTTATTCCAGTGCGTAAGCCAGGCAAACTGCCGCGTGAAGTTGTTCGTCAAGACTACCTACTAGAATATGGCGAAGACACGTTAGAACTGCATGTAGATGCTATCGTTCCAGGTGACAAAGTATTGCTTGTTGATGACTTACTAGCAACCGGTGGTACTATTGAGGCAACCATTAAATTAGTGCAAAAATTAGGTGGCGAAGCCACTGATGCAGCATTTGTTGTTTCATTACCAGAACTTGGTGGTGAAAAGCGTATCGCAAAAATGGGTATTAAAATCCTAAAATTGGTTGAATTCGAAGGCGAGTAATCGATGAGTTATCAGGTTCTAGCGAGAAAATGGCGTCCACAAACCTTTCATGAATTGGTTGGACAGTCTCATGTTAAACAAGCGCTGGTTAATGCGTTAACGCAAAATAGACTGCACCACGCTTATTTATTCACTGGAACCCGAGGTGTGGGTAAAACCACAATAGCGCGTATTTTTGCTAAAAGCTTAAATTGTGATGAAGGCATTTCGGCAAATCCGTGTGGTCAATGTAGCAGCTGTAAAGATATAGAAGCAGGACGTTACATTGACCTACTCGAAATAGATGCAGCTTCGCGCACTAAAGTAGAAGACACCCGCGAAATACTCGATAACGTACAATACGCACCCACACGAGGGCGCTATAAAGTATACCTAATCGATGAAGTTCACATGCTTTCTAAGCACAGCTTTAATGCGTTACTAAAAACGTTGGAAGAGCCGCCTGAGCATGTAAAATTTTTACTTGCGACTACCGATCCACAAAAGCTACCAGTCACTATATTATCTCGCTGCTTGCAATTTAACTTAAATGCGTTATCGCAAAATGAAATAAAAACTCAGCTTGAACACGTACTGACGCATGAAAAACTGAACTTTGACAACGATGCTTTGCGCATTATTGCCAAAGCCGCAGACGGTAGTATGCGAGATGCGCTTAGCTTAACCGACCAAGCTATAGCACAAACTAATGGTGATATTAACAACCAAGCGGTACAAACTATGCTTGGTTTAATGGACACGCATTATAGCCAAAGTTTACTAGCCGCGTTACTTGCCCAAGATGGCGCAGCGCTAATGAAAGAAGTAGCAAATGTTGCTAGCAGAAACCCTAACTTTGTGGCCTTACTAGATGATTTAATTGCATTAACGCATTTGACACAGTTAAGCCAATTAGTACCTGAAGCTGCCGCTCTTGATGAAACAAATGCCGATTACATCACGCATGTTGCTCAAAATACAAATCCACAGCAAATTCAAATTTACTATCAGCTACTGTTAAACGGTAAAAAAGATCTACAATGGGCGCCAGAGCCTCGTTTAGGCTTTGAAATGATTATGCTAAGGCTGTTAGCGTTTCAACCAATTGATACACAAAACCAGCAACCAGTAGCTGTAAATACACAGCCGGTGCAAAGTAATACGACAAAGGCCAGTGCCTTACGTGATATTTTAAATAAAAGTAAACCGCTGCCAAGCACAGCTCAAAATAATGATACAACGCAACCACAAATTATTGAGCCAAAACCAGCTGAGGTCGCTAAGCTATCAGAGCCGCAAAACGTAGCGCCCGACACTCTTAATAATAACTCTAATACAACGCAGCAGGTTTCTACAACTGTATCAGCAGTAGAGCAAGCAGTTGTGTCGGCTGTGCAAAATGAAGCGGTGAGTGAGCAATTAGTTACTCAGCAACATCAGCATACAAATGACGTAACTGACGAGCAAGCGCAGCGTCAAAGCGAAGATGAGGCCTACTTACAGCAAAGTAATTTAGAGCACTCATTAGCGGCACAGTTTGATGATGTTATTAGTAGTGCGGTTGATCAAGGGTTTAACCCTGCAACAAATACGGCAGCGCAAGCTCAGCAAAGCCAAGCGACAGACACCTCAATTAGCGAACAAGAAGCGCGAGCACAATCTGCTATTGCACGTATTTTAAGAGATAGAAATATATCGGGTGCGGGTAAGCTCTCAAATGCAAAAGAGACTAAGCAGCAAAATACAGCAAATTTAAGCTCTGCTAACAGTCGGCCGAGTCGCTTTACTGCTAATAGCAGTAACAGCAATGAGCAAAATGTTACAGCAAATAGCGATGCAATTAATCACAGTAGAGCTAACAATAATGCGCAGAAAACACACACAGACAATCCGCCGCCGTGGCCTAATGATTTCGCAGGTGAGAGCGAAAAAAAGCCACAGCTCCCACTAGCGGGGAGCCAAAACAAGGCAGCAAGCCAAGTTCAGTTTGAGTCAAAACCTGAGCGAAAAATAGACTTTAAAGCAAAGCACCAAACAATTACCGAAAATTTAGCCCCTGAGCTACTTGAGCAAATTAACCCGCAAAAAGTACCCGAGGTTGCTGTAGCGCAGCCTAGCATTCCAGCGCCTGATGATTTTCAGAGCCCAATAAGCGAAATTCGCTTTGCGCATCAGCAAGACGAGTGGGCATATTTAATTAAACGCATGGGATTAGGCGGGCGTATGCGCCAGTTTGCGTTGCACTCTATTTTTACTAAGCAAGGCAATAATTTGCATATAGATGTTGATGAATCACAAAAACATTTAGATACGCCCATGCTACGCCAAAGACTTGATGCGGCGTTATCCAGTATTTATGAGCACAATGTAACACTGAGTATTAATTTTGCTAAAGGGGTGATTGATTCGCCTTATTTAATTCAACAAAAAATTGATGCAGGTCGTCATCAGCAAGCAATAGATGTGATCACCTCAGACGATAATATAGTACAATTTCAGCAGCTATTTAGTGCCGAAATTGACGAAAACAGCATTCAGGCATTGTAATTTATTACAACTGCCCTTATTTAGTAACCTAGTTAATGTATTAAAAAAGAAAGAGAGAAAGTTATGTTTAAAGGTGGAATGGGTAACATGATGAAGCAGGCGCAGCAAATGCAAGATCGCATGCAAAAAGCCCAAGACGAAATTGCAACATTAGAAGTTGTAGGCGAAGCCGGTGCCGGTTTAGTTAAAGTAACTATGCTAGGTAACCACAACGTTCGTCGCGTAGAGCTTGATGAGAGCTTAATGCAAGACGACAAAGACATGATTGAAGACTTACTTGCAGCAGCATGTAACGATGCTGTTCGCCGTGTAGCAGACGAAACACAAGAGCGTATGGGCAAAGTAACTGGCGGTATGCAATTACCACCAGGTATGAAAATGCCGTTTTAAGCCTATATGCAACTTTCAGCTAGTTTAACTCAGCTTATAGAGGCATTGCGCTGTCAGCCGGGCATTGGCCCTAAGTCAGCGCAACGTATTGCTTTTCATTTACTGGAGCGCGACCGTAAAGGCGGCACTCAGCTTGGCAATGCACTGACAAAAGCTATGACGGCGGTTGGTCATTGTGAGTCATGTCGCACTTTTTGCGAGCAGTCGCAGTGCGATATTTGTTTAAGTACTAAACGCCAAGATAGCGGCATATTATGTGTTGTTGAATCGCCAAGCGACGTACTTGCTATAGAGCAAACGGGTCAATATTTAGGGTTGTACTTTGTATTAATGGGGCATTTATCGCCTATTGATGGTATTGGCCCTAAAGAAATTGGCCTAGATGTTTTAGAGGCAAAGCTGGCACAAAGCGGTATAAACGAGGTGATTTTAGCAACCAACCCTACGGTTGAAGGCGAAACCACGGCACATTATATTGCTCAGCTTTGTCATAAGTACAAAGTAGGTGCCTCACGTATTGCTCATGGTATACCGGTAGGTGGTGAGCTTGACTTAGTCGACGGTACAACGTTAATGCATGCCTTTAGTGGCAGGCGAACGGTAACACAAGACTAACTGATAACTGCTGTTAGAAATTGTAAAAAAGCCTGCATAATTAAGTTATGTGGGCTTTTTTGTTGTACGTAAGCCAACTAGATTAAAGACGTGCATTGCCAGCATAGTCATGTTTTTAATTGGATTGGTATAAATATTAAGCCTACTAATTCAGGCATAGTAAGTAACCTAAACTCCGGATAATAAACCTATCTCAAGCAGCTATTGACGCGTAAATACGCCTTGTTTTCACTGAAAACCTCTGGCTAGAGAAATTAATTTAAATATAATTATGATTCAATACGTTAGTAAATCTCTTAACCAGAGTTTAGGTTAAGCAGTATAACCAGTCCTAATTTTAAGGAATAATTATGCCGACTCCTGACTCCGATACCATGATTATAGTTGATGATTTTGTAGCACCACAGTGTGATGGCTTGGTTGAAATCCTCTTTGCAGATGAAGACATTTTACTGATCAACAAACCCAGTGGTTTGTTGAGCTTGTCGGGGAAAAACCCGCTCAATTGGGATTCAGTGCATTATCGTTTAGTGAATGGGCAAGCAGGTATTACGGCTGCGTACCCCGAGGCTAAGTTACCGCACAGGTTAGACTTAGGTACATCGGGCATTATGGTTGTGGGATTAAACGCAGCGGCTTCTAAGCATCTAAATAAACAGTTTCAGGCGCGTACAATTAAAAAGCGCTATGTAGCCATGTTACACGGGTGGTTAATTGACGACGAAGGGCAAATTAGTGCGTCGATAGCAAAAGATAAACTGCTTTTTCCGCGGGTTAAAATCTGCGAAGCCACAGGCAAGACTGCCGTAAGTGAATATAAAGTGCTGCAACGCCTAACGCAACCACAGCGAACCTTAGTGCAATTTACACCCATTACAGGGCGTACGCACCAATTGCGTATTCACAGCCAGTTTATAGGGCATCCTATTTTAGGGTGCGATTTATATAACAATGCACAAAGCGAGCATATGGCAGCGCGCTTACAGCTTCATGCAAGTGATTTGTATTTTCAGCACCCGGTAAACAATGAGCAAATTCATATGCAATGCGCTAGTACGTTTTATTTTTAAGACAATATTGGTTGGGACTTTTTTTATTTTTTCCCTTGAAGTTCTAGCAGCTCCCCCCATATTAAGTGCATAACGCAGACACTTTGCAAATTGGAGATATATTAATGACTGCAGCACAAAAAGAAACATTAGGCTTTCAAACAGAAGTAAAACAACTATTAAACCTGATGATCCATTCTCTTTATTCTAATAAAGAAATATTTTTACGTGAACTTGTGTCAAATGCCTCAGATGCAGCAGACAAGTTACGCTTTTTAGCATTATCACAAGGTGATCTGTACCAAGGCGACGCTGACTTACGTGTACGTATTAGCGCTGACAAAGAAGCTAACACCATTACTATTTCTGATAATGGTATTGGTATGACACGCGATGAAGTAATAAGCTCATTGGGTACTATTGCAAAATCGGGTACTGCTGAATTTTTCAAAAACTTAACTGGCGATCAAAGTAAAGACTCGCAGTTAATTGGTCAGTTTGGTGTTGGTTTTTACTCAGCATTTATTGTGGCAGATTTAGTAACGGTACGTACCCGTAAAGCCGGCGAAACAACGGCTTACGAGTGGGAGTCTCAAGGTGAAGGCGAGTACACGCTGCAAGAAATTGAAAAAGAGGGCCGTGGTACCGACATTATTTTACATCTTCGCGAAGAAGAAAAAGAGTTTGCTGATGAGTGGCGCCTGCGCAGCATAGTGACTAAATACTCGGATCATATTTCGACCCCAGTACAAATGTACAAAGCAGAAGTACCAGAGTCTGAAGGTGAAGATGGCGAAAAAATCCCAGCAGTACCAGGTGAGTGGGAAAGTATTAACCGCGCTACTGCACTGTGGACTCGTGATAAGTCAGAGCTTTCAGATGACGAATACAAAGAGTTTTACAAACACGTAAGCCACGATTGGGAAGATCCACTAAGCTGGGCGCATAACAAGGTAGAAGGTAAAACTGAATACACTAGTTTGTTATACATTCCTAAAAAAGCGCCATTCGACTTATGGAATCGTGATCGCCAAAGTGGTTTAAAACTGTACGTACAGCGCGTATTTATCATGGATGACGCTGAACAGTTCATGCCAAGTTATTTACGTTTTGTAAAAGGTTTATTGGATTCAAACGATTTACCACTAAACGTATCTCGCGAAATTTTACAAGACAACAAAGTAACGCAAGCTATTCGTAAAGGGTGTACATCGCGTATTATTAAAATGCTTGAGCGTATGGCTAAAAACAAAGCTGACGATTACCAAGTATTTTGGAATGAATTTGGTCAAGTGATCAAAGAAGGCCCTGCAGAGGATGCAGCTAATAAAGAAGCAATTTGTAAACTATTACGTTTTTCTTCTACGCATACCGATTCAGCAACGCAAGATGTATCGCTTGAGCAATATGTTGAGCGCATGGATGAAGGCCAAGACAAAATATACTACGTAGTGGCTGACACGTTTACTGCTGCGAAAAACTCTCCGCATTTAGAGATTTTCCGTAAAAAAGGCATTGAAGTATTACTGCTAAGCGACCGTGTAGATGAGTGGATGATGAGCCACTTAACTGAATTTGCTGATAAGCAACTACAATCAATCACCCGTGGTGATTTAGACTTAGGTAAGCTTGACGACGAAGAGACTAAAAAAGCGCAAGAAGAGTCTGAAAAAGAAGTTGCCGGTTTAGTAGAGCGTATTAAAACTGCGTTAGGTGATGAAGTTAAAGAAGTACGCTTTACGCATCGTTTAACCGACTCTCCAGCATGTGTTGTTAGCGATGACAACGACATGAGCTCACAAATGCAAAAGCTAATGGAGTCGGTTGGTCAAGCTGCTCCTGAAGCAAAACCTGTGTTTGAGCTAAACCCAGAGCATCAACTTGTTAAGCATTTAAATGATGAGCAAGACGAAGATAAGTTTGCACAGTGGTCGCATGTACTACTTGACCAAGCACTCCTTGCAGAGCGTGGCACACTTAAAGACCCTACAGGGTTTGTAACTCGCTTAAATAAACTAATGCTTGAATTAAGCAAATAAGTTTAAAAAATGAAAGATTAAGTTAAAAGGGAACGTAAGTTCCCTTTTTTATACGCTATAAGCCCGCGAATGACTTATCAATTAGTATAAGTTGCTTGAGTATCGGCGGCGCTTATGGAAGAATTCAGGCTTCAAAAAACAAACTATTACTAAGGGACAATGATATGCGCATTATTCTTTTGGGCGCGCCGGGTGCAGGTAAAGGCACTCAAGCTCAGTACTTGATGGATAAATACGGTATTCCACAAATTTCGACTGGTGATATGTTACGTGCAGCAATTAAAGAAGGCACTCCACTGGGTCTTGAAGCAAAAAAAGTAATGGATTCAGGCCAGTTAATTTCTGACGATATTATCATTGGTTTAGTAAAAGAGCGTATTACTAAAGCTGATTGCGAAAATGGCTTTTTATTAGACGGTTTCCCGCGCACTATCCCACAAGCTGATGCAATGAAAGAAAATGGCGTAGTGGTTGATCACGTTATTGAATTTGATGTTGCAGATGAAGTGATTGTTGAGCGTATGGGTGGACGTCGTGTTCATCCAGGTTCTGGTCGTGTTTATCACGTTGTTTATAACCCACCGAAAGTGGCAGATAAAGACAACGAAACAGGTGAAGAGCTTATTATTCGTGCAGACGATACTGAAGAAACAGTACGTAAACGCTTAGGTATTTACCATGAGCAAACTATGCCATTGGTTGATTACTACCAAGCAGAAGCTGCTGCGGGTAACACCCAGTATCATAAGCTAGATGGTACACAAGCTGTTGATGCTATTAGCAAACAGTTAGGTGAGCTGTTAGGCTAATTTACAGCCCTATATTAAATAAAAAACCGCTAATGTAAAATTTAGCGGTTTTTTTGTGCAGAGTTTACGTTAATTTAGAGTGCCTTTAGTTTTTCAATCACGCTGGCGTATTCTGGTTCAGTTGCAAGGCTACTCACTAATTGCTTATAAACCACGTTATGGTTTTTATCTAAAATAAGTACAGCGCGTGTTAACAGCCCCATATCTTTAATTATAAATCCATACTTCTGACCAAAGTCGTGCCATACCGAATCAGAAAGCACAATTACCTTATCTATGTTCTCAGCTTTGCAAAAACGTTTTTGCGCAAAAGGTAAATCGCTACTAATGGTCAACATGGTTATGTTTGGAAATTGTTGTGCTACTTTTTCGTTAAAGTGTTTAGTTTGTAGGCTGCAAATACCGGTATCTAAACTAGGTACTACGCTAATCAAAACGGCTTGGCCTTTATACGCACTCAATGTAACAGGGGTAAAGTTAGCGTCGACCACTTTAAACTCTGGTGCGCTATCACCTATAGCAACTCCCTCACCTAATAAAGTAACAGGTTTGCCTTGTGCAGAGACTTTGCCTGCATCAAGCGTGTTTTCGGTATAATCGGCAGCAAAAGCCACAGAACTAAATGCACTTAATGCAAAAATTAACGAGCGAAACATAGGGTATTTCCTTTTAGGTTCAGGCTGTAATAGCGTTAAGTGTATTATACTGCGAAGTGCTCACCAAGCAGAATAAGCATGTGCTTTTATTTATTAATCAAAAATTGTAAACAAGGTATACTTTGATATAACATACATATGTAAAAAATATGTATATAAAAATAATAATTAAACCTTTATTAATGCAGTTTGATACCTAGAATAGGGTCAAAATAGAGAGAGAATATGTCAACATCGGTACTAATATGTGATGATTCAAAATTAGCTAGACGCCAGTTAGCTCGATCTTTGCCAGAGGATTGGGATATTAAAATTGAATTTGCGCATGACGGTGTAGATTGTATAAACCAAATAAAAAAATTACAGCCCGAAATTCTTTTTCTTGATTTAAATATGCCGGAAATGGATGGCTATGAAGTACTCATAGCAATACGAGAGCTGGGTCTTAATGTGCTCACTGTGGTGGTTTCTGGCGATATTCAGCCGGCGGCACATGAGCGTGTATTAGAACTAGGTGCAATTGATTTTATTCAAAAACCTTGCTCCGCAGAAAAGCTAGCCACTATTATTGAACATCACGGCATTAAAGACAAAGCAATACGAGAACGCCTTGCGCATTCGTTAGGGGAGCAGGTAGACCCAGATGTGCGAGATATATACCAAGAGCTTACTAACGTAGCCATGGGGCAAGCAGGGGATCTGCTGGCAAGGCTACTGAATGTATTTGTTAAGCTGCCCATACCGAATGTTAATATTTTAGAGGTGAATGAGCTTGATATGGCGCTGCGCTCAATTGATAACAGCACCTCAACCTCGGGTATTTGCCAAGGTTTTATAGGCGGCGGTGTATCAGGAGAAGCGTTATTACTTTTAAATGACTCGAGCTTTAAAGAAATAGCATCGCTAATGAACTACGACGGTGAACTTAACGAAAAAGTAGAGCTAGAGCTGTTAATGGATATTAGCAATATACTTATTGGCGCTATTTTAACAGGACTCTCTAAGCAGCTCGATATGACATTTAGCCAAGGGCATCCCATAGTGCTGGGCCAGCACCGAGATGTATCAGAGCTGGTTAAATCTAACAAACCACGCTGGCAACGTACCTTAGCAATTGAAATAAGTTACGGTATTGAAAACCACGATATAAATTGCGATTTGATGTTGTTATTTACCGAAGACTCACTAAAAACTTTGAAGTACAAAGTTGCCTACCTATTAGAAGATTAACGATTATGTCAGCTGATTTAAATATGAATGAAATCCATTGGTTAATGGATATGTTTAATACTGTTGATGTGGGCCTAGTGGTGCTCGACAGAGAATATAAAGTGTGTGTGTGGAATGGTTTTATGGAAAATCATTCAGGATTACTGCCAAGCGCAGTTAAGCACAAAGACTTGTTTGATTTATTTCCCGCAATAGATGAAAAATGGTTTAGAAGTAAATCTGAATCCGTATTTGTATTAAAAAACCGCTCGTTTACAATTTGGGAACAGCAGCCTTATATTTTTCGCTTTAAAAACTATCGACCAATTACTGGTAAAGCAGATTATATGTACCAAAACGCCACTTTTATTCCATTAACAAATACCCGTGGTGACGTTGAGCATATATGTATTATTATTTACGATGTAACCGATGTAGCCGTTAATAAAAAAGAACTCGAACAGTTAAATAAAAAACTTGAGCAAGTGAGTCAAACCGACAGCTTAACGCAGCTCGCTAACCGAGGGCATTGGGAGCATACGTTACGCCAAGAGTTTTTGCGTACTAAACGCAGTGGTGGTTGCAGTACTTTATTAATGTTTGATATTGACCACTTTAAAAAAGTGAACGATGAGTATGGCCACAGTTGTGGTGATGAGGCATTGCGTCATATTGCAAAACTACTAAAAGACACTTTGCGCGAAACCGATATAGCAGGGCGCTACGGTGGTGAAGAATTTGCTATCACCTTACTCGATACCGATAAACAAGGAGCACTGATAATAGCTGAGCGTTTACGCGAGCTAATAGCGGCAACTCCGGTGGTTTACAAAGATCAGCTAGTGAGTATGACGGTCAGTATTGGCATTGCCTCTTATAGTAATGAATTTAAAAACCATGAACGCTGGATTGAGGCGGCCGATAAAGCACTTTATAATTCAAAACATAATGGTAGAAATAGTATTACTATGTTTGACAATGTAAAAAATGACGGCTAAGCGTCATTTTTTACATTGGTTAGTTAACGCGAGTATGCAGCGTTGCTTAATAAATCTATTATCCATAACTCAGATTATTTACTCTGTAGTGTGACGATAATCATCTATTGGACATTGACTAAGAATAGAAACCTCACCGCTACTCGACTCTTGCTCTAGCTTTACTTTAAACCCCCATAAACGGTACAGATGTTTAAGCACTTCATCGTGTGAGTTAGCGAGCGGAATATTATTGTGCGGCACATAACGTAATGTAAGTGATCTGTCGCCTCTAATATCAACATTATAGATTTGAATATTAGGCTCGTGATTGCTTAAATTATATTGCGCAGACAACGCCTCTCTCACTGCTTGATAACCATTATCATCATGAATAGCACCTATTTCTAAGTGAGAGTTATTTGTATGATCAACAATAGTAAATAATTTAAAGTCACGGATCAGTTTAGGCGATAAAAACTGGCTTATAAAACTCTCATCTTTAAAGTTTTGCATTGCAAAGTGCAGCGTGTCGAGCCAATTACTGCCAGCATACTGCGGGAACCAGCGTTTATCTTCCTCTGTTGGCTGCTCACAAATACGGCGAATGTCTACCATCATATTAAAGCCCAGAGCATAAGGGTTTATACCCGAGTAATATTGGCTATTATAAGGCGGTTGATAGATCACATTAGTGTGGCTTTGTAAAAACTCCATCATAAATGAATCAGTCAATTTTCCTTCGTCATATAAGTGATTCAAAATAGTATAATGCCAAAATGTAGCCCAACCTTCATTCATCACCTGGGTTTGTTTTTGCGGATAAAAATATTGCGATATTTTACGTACAATCCGAATGATTTCACGCTGCCATGACTCTAGCAGCGGCGCATTTTTTTCAATAAAGTATAAAATATTTTCTTGTGGCTCTTGTGGAAAATGACGCTCATGCTTTTTAGCTTCTTGTTGTTGCGCTGGAATAGTGCGCCACAACTCGTTTACTTGTGATTGTAGATAGTCTTTTCGTTCTTGCTGGCGCTTTTGTTCTTCAAATAATGAAATACGTTGCGGGCGCTTGTATCTGTCTACGCCGTAATTCATTAGCGCATGGCAAGAGTCGAGCAGGGTTTCTACCTCAGTAATACCGTATTTTTCTTCGCAGCGGCTAATGTACTTTTTAGCAAACAGTAGGTAATCGATAATTGAGCCGGCGTCGGTCCAGGTTTTAAATAAGTAATTCCCTTTAAAAAAAGAATTATGCCCATAACAAGCATGCGCCATAACCAGTGCTTGCATGGGCAGGGTGTTTTCTTCCATTAAATAGGCAATACACGGATCGGAGTTAATGACGATTTCGTAGGCTAATCCCATTTGACCGCGTTTATAATTTTGCTCAGTTTGAATAAACTTTTTACCGTATGACCAATGGCTATAGCCTATAGGCATACCAACGCTAGAATAGGCATCCATCATCTGCTCAGCGGTGATCACTTCAATTTGATTAGGGTACGTGTCTAAGCGGTAGTGCTGTGCAACACGGGCTATTTCATCACGGTACTGGGCCAATAACTCAAAAGTCCAATCTGGGCCATCACTTATATGTTTATCCTTCATATTTACTACCTCGCTTAGGCTATGCAGCCCCTTGCTGTTGACGACCTTTTTTAAATAGCTCTCTAAAAATAGGGTAAATATCCTCAACGCTTTGAATATGTTGTATGGCAAAATTAGCATGGCTTTGGGTTATGTCTTGATACTCGCGCCATAAACTTTGATGCGCCCGTGTGGTTATTTCTATATAGGCAAAATAGCGCACTGCATTTAATAATTTATTACGCAAAATTTGTCCACATTGCGGTGTGTCGTCTGCCCAGTTATCACCATCAGACGCTTGCGCGGCATACACATTCCATTGTTCAGAGTTGTAGCGCTCTTTAATTATTTCGTCCATGAGTTTAAGGGCACTCGAAACAATCGTGCCGCCGGTCTCTTGGGAGTAAAAAAACTCTTGTTCGTCAACTTCTTTAGCTTGCGTGTGATGGCGAATATATACCACTTCAATGTCTTTATAGCTGCGTGTTAAAAACTGATATAGCAAAATATAAAAGCGCTTAGCCATGTCTTTTGTGGCCTGATCCATAGAGCCAGACACATCCATAATACAAAACATCACGGCTTTGCTGGTAGGATGAGGGCGTTTTTCGTAATTACGAAAACGTAAGTCGTAATTATCAATAAAAGGCACTGCCTTAATTTGCTTTTTAATCAGTTCAATTTCACTACTTAACAGCACAATAGCAGCTTTATCAGGATGTGCTTGTGCAAGTAAAATAACTAACTGAGCTTCAAGCTCTGCTAATAAACGCTTTTTACCTGAGCTCATGGCCACGCGACGTGCTAACGAGCCTTTGAGTGAGCGCACAATATCAATATTACTTGGCATACCATCGCTGCAAAAACCAGCGCGATGAGTTTTCATTTGTACTAGTTTATCGAGCTGATTTTCTTGCAGGTTTGGCAGCTCTAAATCCTCAAACAATAAATCTAAATATTCATCTTTTGAAATCGAAAATACAAATTCGTCTTGACCTTCTCCCGAGTCGCTCGCCTCACCGCCTCCTGCGCCACCACCTTGCCCACCTTTAGGGCGCTCTACTTTATCGCCAGTAGAGAACTGATCGTTCCCTGGGTGTATTTGTTCCCTATTGCCGCCTTTGCCTTGATGAAATGTAGGTTCGCTAATATCGCGCTGCGGAATAGAAATACTCTCCCCCGAGCTTGCGTCGGTGACACTGCGTTTATTAATCGCATCAGAAACCGCTTCTTTAATTTGTTTTTTATAGCGCCTAATAAAGCGCTGGCGATTAAGCGTGCTTTTATTCTTTGCGTTTAATCGCCTATCGATAAAATGCGCCATTAATTACCTCCTAAACTACCAACATGAAGGTTATTGCGATTTTCTAACCCGTAAATACCATTCAGATAACAACCGCACTTGTTTTTGTGTGTAGCCTTTTTCGACCATACGATTAACAAAGTCTTCGTGTTTTTGCTGATCCTCGGCAGAGGTTTTGGTATTAAACGAAATAACGGGTAGTAAATCTTCGGTGTTAGAGAACATTTTTTTCTCGATCACAGTGCGCAATTTTTCGTAGCTGGTCCACAGTGGATTTTTACCGTTATGGTGCGCTCGAGCCCTAAGCACAAAATTTACTATTTCGTTACGAAAATCTTTTGGATTAGAAATACCCGCTGGCTTTTCTATTTTTTCAAGTTCTGCATTAAGGGCATCACGGTCAAATAGTTGGCCAGTATCGGGGTCGCGATATTCTTGATCTTGAATCCAAAAATCGGCGTAAATAACATAACGGTCAAAAATATTTTGTCCGTATTCAGAATACGACTCTAAGTATGCGGTTTGCAGCTCCTTACCAATAAACTCAACATATTGTGGAATTAAATAGCCTTTTAAAAAACTCAGATAACGCTCTTCAGTATCAGATGAAAATTGCTCACGCTCAATTTGTTGTTCTAACACATAAAATAAATGTACTGGGTTCGCAGCAACCTCTAGGGTGTCAAAATTAAATACTCGCGATAAAATTTTAAAAGCAAAACGGGTAGAAAGTCCTGTCATACCTTCATCAACCCCAGCATAGTCTCGATACTCTTGATACGATTTAGCTTTTGGGTCGGTGTCTTTTAGGGTTTCGCCGTCATATACTCGCATTTTTGAAAAAAGACTCGAGTTTTCAGGCTCTTTCAATCGTGATAGCGTTGAAAACTGCGCTAAAATTTTAAGTGTTCCCGGGGCGCACGGCGCGTTGTACAACTCACTGTGCTGAAGTAGCTTATCGTAAATTTTAATTTCTTCGGTAACACGTAAGCAATAAGGAACCTTAACAATATATACCCGGTCTAGGAATGCCTCATTGTTTTTATTGTTTTTAAAAGTTTGCCACTCAGATTCGTTAGAGTGGGCTAGTATCATGCCGTTAAAGGGCAGAGCACTAATACCTTCAGTACCGTTATAGTTACCCTCTTGGGTGGCTGTTAGCAGAGGATGCAGTACCTTAATAGGCGCTTTGAACATCTCAACAAACTCCATTAAGCCTTGGTTTGCTAAACATAAAGATCCAGAGTAGGCGTAAGCATCGGGATCATTTTGTGCAAAATGTTCTAGTTGACGAATATCTACTTTACCCACTAGTGCCGAAATATCTTGGTTGTTTTCATCCCCAGGCTCTGTTTTGGCAATCCCTATTTGATTTAATATAGAAGGGTAGCGCTTAACCACTTTAAATTGGCTAATGTCGCCGTTAAATTCTTTTAAGCGTTTTCCGGCCCAAGGCGACATAATGGTTTTTAAATAGCGAGGTTTAATGCCGTATTCTTGTTCAAGTAATTGAGCATCTTCAATCGGGTCGAATAATGACAGCGGATGGTCGTTTACAGGGGAGCCTTTAATAGAATAAATTGGTACTTGTTGCATTAAGTATTTCAGTTTTTCGGCAATTGATGATTTACCACCACCAACCGGACCCAATAAATAAAGAATTTGTTTACACTCTTCGAGACCTTGAGAGGCGTGTTTTAAATAAGAAACAATTTGCTCGATGGCATCTTCCATACCATAAAAATCAGCAAAGGCAGGGTAGCGTGCTACAACACGATTAGAAAATAATCGACTTAAGCGTGCGTCTGTTGCTGTGTCTACCATTTGTGGCTCGCCAATTGCCATTAGTAGGCGCTCAGGGGCACTTGCATAGGCAGATTTGTCGGTTTTACAAATATCTAAAAACTCAGCGATACTGTACTCTTCTTCTTGTCCAGCTTCGTATCGTGCTTGGTAATGATCAAAAATCGTCATAAAGACCTCCAAAACCCACTTTAAAAATAGCTTAACTTTTTAAAGTCTAGTCACGATTTTGAATTTTTGTGCAATAAAATTAAAAATTTATATTAAAAATTATGATCTTGACTTTTTAATATAAGAGGTACTAGTACAGGGAGATGGTAATTGACCAAGCATAAAAAAAGACGCCGCAGCGTCTTTTTAAATTTAGCTTTTAAGGGCTAATTAAGCGAAGTTAGCGTTCGCGAATTCCCAGTTAACTAGCGACCAAAAACCTTTAAGGTAATCTGGACGAACGTTACGGTAATCGATGTAGTAAGCGTGTTCCCATAAATCCACAGTTAGGATTGGAGTAACGCCATCATCAGTTAATGGTGTAGCAGCGTTAGAAGTGTTAACTATGTCTAGTGAACCATCAGCTAGTTTAACTAACCAAGTCCAGCTTGAACCAAAGTTATTAACTGCTTTGTCGTTTAATGCTTCTTTAAATGCATCAAAAGAGCCCCATTTAGCATTGATTGCATCAGCAACCGCGCCAGTAGGTGCGCCACCGCCATTTGGCGATAAACTGTTCCAGTAGAACGTATGGTTCCAGATTTGTGCAGCGTTGTTAAATACGCCACCGTCTGATGAACATACGATTTCTTCTAGAGATTTGTTTTCAAACTCAGTGCCTGGGATCAAGCCATTAAGTTTAACAACATAAGTGTTGTGGTGTTTACCATGATGAAACTCAAGAGTTTCTTTTGAAATATGTGGCTCAAGTGCATCAATTGCATATGGTAGTGACGGTAGTTCAAATGCCATTTTTTATCTCCATCTTCTTTTAGTTAATAGTCCATTTAGTAATACGTAATGCCTGTTGGAACAGGCCAGTTATCTATACCAAACGGGAATATAGTGTTACTATAATTGTTGAGTATTCTACTCAAGTTTTAGCAAACAGCAATGCTGTTGCTAAAGACTATTTCAATTGCGGCTTTATTTGCCCATTTTAAGTTATAGATCTATGGTCTCACTGAGTTATTTTCAAGGCCTAGGTATATTAAATTATCGTCATTTTGAGGTTGTAGATGGAAACCATTGATAAAATTAAACAGCAAATTTCAGAAAACCCAATAATCCTTTTCATGAAAGGATCGCCTAAGTTGCCTAACTGTGGTTTTTCTTCACAAGCATCACAAGCGTTAATGTCATGTGGTGAACCATTTGCATATGTTGATATTTTACTTAATCCAGACATTCGTGCTGAGCTTCCTGCTTATGCAAATTGGCCTACATTCCCACAGTTATGGGTAGATGGCGAATTAGTTGGTGGTTGTGATATTATCATCGAAATGTTTCAGCGTGGTGAATTACAACCATTAATTACTGAAACAGCAGCTAAATATAAAGAAGCTGACGCAGAATAATATATCTCGATAAGCACGCTTTTTAAGGTGTATTGATACAAAATTTTGCTAAAACAATAAAACCACTTTTATAGTGGTTTTATTGTTTTTTATTAATCGTTTCTTATCGATAAATTAATCATTAAAAACTTCCCAGCCAAACCAAATTAGACGTGCGTAAATGCTGCAACACTAGCTTTTAGCCTTAAAAAGTTGAGTAGATCAGCAATAAAATACCTACTAAGAGCCAATATTAGAGCATCACATTAAAGCGCTTTATTACACTGTAAGTACTTTATTTATTGCTTGAATAAAATGTAGTAACACTTAGTCCATAGAAAAATGATCTAACGAGGGCCTGCCTTTAGCTTTTGCGCGTTTTAAACCTAAATAACAAGCTAAATTACATAGTAATTGCAATGTAATTATGAGCCCACAACTAATAATAAAATTGTTTAAAGTGGCTGTTGTATTATTCATTATAAAAACCAGCGTGACCAATAACTGCCACACCAATGCTGTATTTAAATAGCGCAATAAAACCTGCTTAAAGTGAGTATGTTTAAAGGTACTCAAAATCAGAAAAGCGAGGCTAATTATTAACACTAACCAGCCCGCAGTTAAACAAAAGTAGGCAACTGTATTTTGCATTTTAATCCTTAACCTTTAACCCTACTAATCACTTATTAAAATAAACGCACAAAACTAATATTAAGCGTGTGCCATTATTAGCTCTTTAGCGTTTGCTTTTGCTGTTTTACTTATATTGTCACCCCCTAATAGGCGAGCTATTTCGTTAACTCTGCCATCTTTGTTTAAAGGCAGCATATGGGTAAAGGTTTCTCCATTTGCTATTTCTTTAGCAACAAAAAATTGTTGATGCGCGCTACTGGCTACTTGCGGTAAATGGGTAACACAAATCACTTGGGTAGACTTACCTAATTGACGCAATAACTTACCAACAGCAGAGGCCGTTGGCCCAGAAATCCCCACATCAACTTCATCAAAAATGAGGGTGGGTGTTGTGACTTTTTGCGCAATAATGACCTGAATAGCTAAACTTATACGCGACAACTCACCACCCGAAGCAACCTTTGCTAATGGTTGTAATGGTTGCCCTGGGTTGGTTGACACTAAAAACGATACATTGTCGTAACCTAAGCTATTTGGTGCGCGTTCGGTTTCTTGAGTTAGGGCAATTTCAAATATGCCGTTTTCCATTGACAGGTTTGCCATGCTGTCACTAATTAAACGGTTTAGTGTATTAGCATACTCACGGCGGCTTTGGCTTAGTTGTTCACTAGCATGTTGATAATGGCTAAGTGTGTTTTCAATTTCAGATTCTAATTGCTCTAAGCGAGAGCTGTTATTGCTAATAGACTCAAGCTCTTGGCTAATAGCTTGGTGAAATTCAACCAATGCTTGCGGTTTAATATGGTGTTTACGCGCTAAATCCATAGCGCCGCTTAATCTGTTTTCTACCTCTACTAAGCGAGCAGGGTCTAAATCGGCCTGCTCAGTGTAACTGCGTACTTCTCGGCTAGCTTCTTCTACTTGTACTGCGGCCTCTGCAAGCAATGTAGCTACGCTTGCTAATGTTTCGTCATATTGTGCCAGCTCAGAAAATTGTTGCGCGCTGTGTTGCAATAACGAACAAGCATTTTGCTCATCACTTTCGTATAAATGCTGTAACTCACGCTGACACGTTTCTAAAATCGTTTGGCTATTACTTAATTTGTAATGCTCAGCTTCTATTTGTTCAAATTCACCTTCTTGTAGGGCAAACTCGTTAAGCTCTGCTACTTGGTATTCTAATAGTTGTTTTTGCGCAGCTTGTTGCTGCTGTTGTTGTTGTAAGTGTTTAAATTCTTTTTGTAAATTAGCAAATTGCTTATAGCTTTGGCTAACGTCACTGACCAAGTTATGATGTCCAGCATAAGCATCTAGTAGCTGCAGTTGATGCTCGGCTTTTAACAAGTGTTGGTGGGCATGCTGGCCATGAATCGAAATTAAATACTGGCCAAGCTCTTTTAGTTGCGCTGCTGTTACAGCGCTGCCATTAATGTAGCTTTTGCTGCGGCCATTTTTACACACCACGCGGCGCAATAAACATTCGTTATCGGCGTTGCTCAACATATGGTGTTCTAAAAAAGCATGAGCGAGGGGCAAATTACTTAAATCAAATTGCGCGCACACTTCCGCTTTATCTGTGTTTGGGCGCACAGCAGAGGCTTCGGCGCGCTCGCCTAGGCATAGCGAAAGGGCATCAATAGCTATCGACTTACCCGCACCCGTTTCACCGGTAATAGCGGTCATGCCGTTTTGCCACTCTGTACTTAAATTACTTACAATTGCGAAATTTTTAATTTCTAAACCAATTAACATACTGTTTATCCATCCAGTCAATTAACTGTTAATTTATACAGTGTTTTGGTTTTTTGCAAATTAAATTTTTATGACTTACGCAATTTCTTCATCTTGAATAATTTTAGAATGGCTATTAATTTCGCTTATTTCGTCAGCATTATTAATATTATCAGAGAGTTGTTCTATGTCTTCTGTTTTAATATTAACAATAAGGGCGGGTAAAATAGTTTGATAAAAAGTCTTGTTATATAAAATACCTTGCGAAGGAAGTTCTGCTACAAAGTACTGGATATTATCGACTAAATTTTGAGAAACATTGCTTTGATAAGTTTTAATTAATTCGTTCGACAGTACATTAATAAGTAAATCGGCAGTACTTTCTAACTGGTTTAGGTTTTCATCCGTGTGAGCTTGCACCACAAAAAAATTGCTTACAATTGCTTGTATACGTGGCAGGTATTTGGGGCGGATAAGCTTAGCGTCAAGTAACTCATTGAGCTTTAGCTTTAAGCGAGTATTAACTTGTGATACTCGAGCATTAAAAAGCTTTTTTTTCGCTTCGATGGCTTTTTTACGGTTATTTTCAACAATTAAATAACTAGCTAATAATGTAATTAATAATAATAAAGCAAAAAAAACAATATAAGTCATTGCCGCACAATCCTGATTGGGTTAGCTATTTTATAAAAAATATATTTTGCTCTAAAGCACGATACTTAGCAATAAAATTAGTATAAACGACTGCCCCAGTTGAGCTTTTGGCGTAATACGTTGTAATAAGAGTAATTTTTAGGATGAATAAGGCGCAGCTTTTTATCGGCTTTTTTAATGACTACCTCATCACCGGGTAAAACGGCGAGCACCACATGGCTGTCGCAGCTAACTTGCAAGCTATCGGTGTTTTCAAGGCTTAGTTTTAAGCGCACTTCGTTATCAGCATCAACTACCAGCGGACGGCTCGATAAAGTATGTGGAAACATAGGCACTAGCGCTATTGCGTTAAGCTCAGGAGTAAGGATAGGGCCGCCCCCCGATAGTGAATAAGCAGTTGAGCCGGTAGGGGTAGATACAATAAGTCCATCAGAGCGCTGAGAAAACACAAAGTCGTTATTTATAAAGGCTTCAAACTCAATCATGTGCGCTACTTTGTCGGCATGTAAAACAGCTTCGTTTACAGCAGAATTAGCACTTTTAAGCTCGTTATGACGATACACTTCTACTTCAAGTAAGAAGCGCTTTTCTTCAATATACTCGCCGCTGAGTACCTGCTCTAAACTGGCTTCAAAACCCTCGGGGTTTAAATCGGTTAAAAACCCAAGGTTGCCTCGGTTTACACCTATAACGGCTATATCAAAGCGTGCTAATACACGCGCTGCGCCAAGCATATTGCCATCGCCACCTACTACAATTGCTAAATCAGCTTGTTCACCTAAGTCGACCAGTTTAACTAACTTATTTTTGGGTATATCAATAAGTTGGCTTCCTGTACGTTTTTCTACAATAACTGCAAAACCAAGCGCAAGTAAAAATGTATGCAGGCGTTGCAAGGTTGCCGCCGCATCTGGATGATTTGGTTTACCAATAAGGCCGATAGTGCGAAAAGGAGAATCCATAATAAATACACAGCAAGTTTTAATATTTGTAGAGTAACCTAAAACAGAAGTGTTTGAAAATACAGATCGTTAGCAATACTGCCATGAATTAATCCTGCAGCTCATTAATTTAGGTGTCGTATAGCTAATCACTTGAAATTAAGAAGCTCTGCCCCGATATAAAGCACATGAGACAAGATGCAGTAACCATGAAACTAAACCCACGAGATCAACAAATTTTTGCGGCTGTAATGAGCACGTATTGTAATGGTGAGGGTTTACCTGTGCCATCAACGAAAATTGCCAAGCTAAAAGGTATGGCAGTTTGCTCGGCTACAGTACGTAATGCCATGGCACGTTTAGAAAAAGTGGGCTTACTCTATTCACCCCACACATCAGCGGGGCGCGTGCCAACAGACTACGGATTTGATTATTGGTTTGAGGAATTTTTTGCACTCGCCGATATAGCTAATTACTGGCAACCCGCGCAAACACAATTAGTTGAATTAGCGCATGGTTTAAGTCAGCGTTATCAGGTGTGTTGTTGTGTTGGTTTGCCACAAGTACGCTCGCAACAAGTATTTAGAGTGGAAGTGCTCGATTTTGATTCCACTGATTGGTTAATTTTATTAATAGACAGAGCAGGACAAAGCCATAACATTTGTATTAATAAGCCCGATGACGCAAGTGATAGTGTGCGTTATCAGTTTGCCACGTGGTTAAATACAGTATTTAGCCAACAAACCTTAATAGAAGGTTTGTACCGTATGCAGGCAATGGCAAATACGGCGCCGCGTAACTGTCATGATTCACTTAACCAGTGGACGCGTGAACTAAGCCAAAAGCTTGGATCTGATAATAGTATTGTGGTTGGTGAAAACTATTTGTATAAACAAATAGATTGCGAGCAAAGCCTAAACATTGGGGTGTCTTTTTTAAATTTTGTTGAAGACAAACTAGTATTTAAAAATGGGGTGTCGGTACTTAATACTGAAAACCTCCCTTTTTCAGATTGTAACGAATTGATTGTGATTAGCTTGCCGTACTTTCAAAATCAAGAATATCAGAGTCGTTTTTGTGTAATTTGTCCAAAATCAGCGCCAATCGAAAAAATAATCCAAGAATTTAAATTAATTGAGACAGCTAACTCTTGAATCTTTTAATTCAATCCCCATAATTACCGCAGTTGTAAAGAATTGGAGCACATATTTATGTCTGAACAGAGACAAAACCCAGAACAAGAAGTAGAACTAAACGAAGACCTAGCAAAAATGGAAGCTGATGTTGAAGCCGCAGTACAAGCAGCAGAAGAACACGCAGAGCAAGAGCAAGAGCAAAGCCCTGAAGCTGAAATTGCAATGTTATATGCAGAGCTTGAAGTAGCAAAGCAAACAATAGCAGATCAAAAAGATGGTGTAGTTCGCGCCGCTGCTGATGTTGAAAACATGCGTCGCCGTGCCGCGCAAGATGTAGAAAAAGCACATAAATTTGCACTAGAGAAGTTTGCTAACGAATTACTTCCGGTTATTGATAACTTAGAGCGCGCAATTGAGTTTTCTGATAAAGAAAACGAAACGCTAAAGCCTGTGCTTGAAGGTATTAGCATGACGGTAAAAAGCTTTAACGATGCTGTGGCAAAATTTGGCGTTGAAATTGTTAATCCACAGGGTGAGCAGTTTAATCCAGAATTTCATCAAGCTATGTCAATTCAGCCAAGCAACGATGTATCGCCAAATACAGTATTAGCGGTAATGCAAAAAGGCTACACCTTAAACGGACGTTTATTACGCCCAGCTATGGTTATGGTATCTAAAGCAGCTGACGCTTAAGTTGTTATAAATGATTTAAAAAATGCCTCAATTTGAGGCATTTTTTTTGCTTTTTAAATAGTGAACCAATTGCACTAAAACAGTGAGTATTACAGCGCCAAACATCAAGCTTGAAAAAGGCACGGCACTTTTAGCATGTAATATCGCTAATAGCGGGCCGACCAAAGCACCACTACCAAAACGTAACGTGCCAATAACCGCGGTTGCTGTGCCTGTATTTGCTTCAAACTTCATTAAAATAAGTGAGTCGGCATTACTGGCTATTATGCCTAAGCTCATCATAAGTGGTGCAATAGCGCCAACAATAAAGTAAAGCGACAGCTGCATAACACTAAAAGTAAGTAACGCAGCGCCCGAAAGTAAGCCAAATATTAATCCGTAGTAGAGCATTTTACGAGAGCCAATTCGCGGCACAATACGAGTATTTAAAAAATTCCCCAACATGAGCGCTACAACGTTAAATGCAAACAAAATGCCAAATAACTGCTCCGATACTTTAAATAGGTCTAAGTATACAAACGGCACTGAGGTTAAAAAACAAAAAAATCCAAACGATACAAACATAGAGCTTAAAATATCGGCACGTGCATCTTTGTTGCTTAGTATTGTTTTATAACTATTAAAAAATAATGGCAGCCCTTTAAGGTTACTTTTAAAAATAGGAATGTCGATTAAATACACATGCACAAAGGCTAAAATAATAAAGCTGTAGGCCGCTAAAATTAAAAAGATGGTAGACCAAACAGAAAACCCTAAAATAAGCGAACCAATTGAAGGTGCAAGTAACGGCGCTACCATCATAATCATCGACACATAAGACATACCTTTGGCGGTGTTTTTTTGGTAAATATGCCTAATTATTCCAGGTACTACCACGGTTGCGGCTGCACCGGTAAATGCCTGCACGGTACGCAATACCCAAAATGCATATATATCGGTAGTAAAGGCAAGAGCTAATGACGTTATACCAAATAAAGTTAAGCCAATTTTAGCCAGTTTACGGCGACCAATTTGATCGGCAATAGGGCCAAAAAATAACATCCCTAATGCATAGCCCGCTAAATAAATACTCAACGATATTTGTACGTTAGGCATACTGGTTTGTAAGTCACCCGCAATAACTAACATTGCCGGTAAATACATATCAATTGCTAAAGGCGTAATTGCCACAATACTGGCGAGTAAAGGCAATAAAATACGGGTGTTAAAAGACGAAGCCGAGGCAGGCATTTATAAACTCAATCATTACTAAACAGGATGTGTAGTGTAACAGGGCATGCAGATTGGATAAACTTAGTTTGCCTGCTAAGTTAATTTTAATGGGCAAATAACCTGATCTTCGGATAATAAACCTATCTCAAGCAGCTATTTTCAGCGCTAACTGCGTTGAATTTACTTGCAATAGGCCAGCTATTGACGCGTAAATTCGCCTTATTTTCACTGAAAATCTCTGGCTAGAGAAAATAAGATTAAATATAACTATGATTCAATACGTTAGTAAATCTCTTAACCAGAGTTTAGGTTAAATAAACAACAAAAATTTATTGTTACTTGCTAAAAAGCAATTATTTTAAACGGCGGTGGTATTTGCTATTCTAGTGCTAACAAAAAATATGATTTGAGGGAATATAATGAAAAAACTCGTGATAGCTATATTAGCTACTGCAGTGCTGGCTGGCTGTAAAACATCACCAACAGGGCGCACCCAAATTGCGCTTTATTCTGATCAACAAATGAGTGAAATGGGCACAGCCAGTTTTGCTGAGATGAAAAAAAATCAGCCTATTAATAAAAATCCACAAACTAACGCGTATGTAAATTGTATTGCAGAGCAAGTAGTGGCTGTATTACCAAAAGAATACGCGTCGCAAAAATGGGAAGTAGTAGTATTTGAAGATGACTCAGCGAATGCGTTCGCATTGCCAGGCGGTTACATTGGTGTGCATACAGGGCTGCTAAAAGTGGCTACTAACCAAGACCAAGTAGCTACAGTGCTTGGCCATGAAGTAGGGCATGTAATTGCAGAGCATTCGAACGAACGTGTATCGCAAAGCTCAATGCTACAAACCGGCATGCAAATTGGCGGAGCAGCTCTTGAAATGGGCAATGTTGGGTATCGTAACGAAATTATGCAGGGCTTGGGCTTGGGCGCACAATATGGTGTTGTATTGCCGTTTAGTCGTTCGCACGAATCAGAAGCTGACGAAATTGGCTTGGATTTAATGGCGCAAGCTGGTTTTGATCCAAAAGAGTCAGTTACTTTATGGCAAAACATGAGCAAAGCGGGTGGTGGCGCAACGCCTGAGTTTTTATCAACTCACCCAGCACCAGCAAGCCGCATTAAAGACTTACAAGCACAAATGAGCCAAGCATTAGGCGAGCAAAAAACAGCAAGAGCACAGGGTAAAAACCCACAATGTAAGCTGTAATCTAGTTTAACTACAAATAAAACCCTGTGAGTAACTACTCACAGGGTTTTATTATATTCATTATTTTCTGAGTAAAGAGCTGTTGATTAAAGCTTAAAATGTCCACTCAACATGAAGTTGTGGTACCGACTCTGTTACATCAGTGCCAAATTTGTTATGCCAATATTGCCATTCCATCCCTAGTAATAGGGTGTTTTCTTTCATTTCAAGGGCATGACCTAAATCCCAGGTAATGATAGGCTGCGCTAAAAACCACGCACGCACATCTTGACCAAATTCATTTTCACGCTCAGCAATGTATTCAACATGGCCTTTTACATTAAATTTTTGCGCGCCAATCATAAATGGGTAGTCAAACGCAACATCAAACATCCAGCTATTAGTCTCTATTGGTGCACCACCTTTTGCTACACCTTCACTGTCATCAATATAGGCAGTTACCAATGTCTGAAAAAAGTTAAATCCAGGTACATCCCAGCTTAATTTAACACCCGGTAAGTATTTCATTACCTTGGCGTCTCCTGCTACGTTAATACCGGCGGTTAAACCAACATCAATTAACGCGCCCGAACCAACCTGCTGGCCGGTAATAGCCGATAGGCTAACGGTTGAATACCATTCGCCATAAAAATCACGGTCTTGAAAGCCATCTTCAAGGTCGTCTTTACTGTAATCAATAAAGAAAAAGTTATCGCCGTAATCATAACCAGATGCGTGCTGAATTGAATACACAGCGGTATCTGACTCTTGCTCTGTAAATGGGTTTGTTTGCTCGCCATAATTAATGTGTAGAGCAGTGCTGCTCCAGTTAGCAGCAACAGCTGAGGTAGATAAAGCGCAAGTGCTTAAACATAAAGCGGGAAGTAATTTTTTTAGTTTCATAATAATAATAATTAGTGTGACACGCGGGAGCGCTAGTATAAGCAAAGGGAGGTGGTTTGTTAATTGTTATATTACATGTTGTAGCTTAATCACTAAGCGACAACATGTAACATTAATTTATGCTTTATTTCTGCGCAGACAAATAACCGCAATCGCACTAAAAGCCAATATAAAGCAGTAGTAAGAAGAAGTTGATACTTCCCATGGGCTAATTTTAAATGTAGCTCCAAGTAGTAATGCTTGCGCGCCATAAGGCAGTGTACCTTGCGTTACACAGGCAAATATATCGAGCAAACTGGCTGAGCGTTTACCTGTAATATTACCATCATCGGCAAGTTTTTTGGCAATTGGGCCGGTAACAATAATAGACACGGTGTTATTAGCAATACACATATTGCTGGCCATTACTAACGCCGCAATACCAAGTTGGTCTGCCACTTTTCGATGCCACTTAGCAATCACTTTGGTAATTGATTGGATTTTTTGCGCTATGTAATCCAGGCCACCATTAAGGCGAATAAATTCAGAAAGACCGCCTATAAACATCGACAGCAAAAATATTTCTTGCATGTCGGTAAAGCCTTTATAAATATCTTTTACAAAGCTGGCGCCTTCGTAACTGCCAGTAAAACCCATAAGGGCAGCAAAAATAATACCGCTAAGCAAAACTACAAATACGTTAAAGCCCATCACCGCAAGCACTAAAATAAAGGCATAAGGCAACACTAATAAAATGTCGTAATCTTTGGTTTCAACAACTTGTGCAGCGGGTGTTAAATATAATAACAACGCAATTGTGACAATAGCGGCTGGAATAGCTATTTTAAGGTTTTCTTTAAACTTATCTTTCATTTCACAGCCCTGAGTACGGGTGGCTGCAATAGTGGTATCTGAAATTATCGATAAGTTATCACCAAACATCGCGCCCGATACTATAGTACCGGCCATGAGTGCTGGATCTATACCTGTTTTAACCGATACTGCATACGCTATAGGGCCAATAGCACCAATAGTACCCATTGAAGTACCCATGGCGGTAGAAATAACGGCGGCAATTAAAAACAATCCAGGGAGCAATAAAGAAGGTGGAATAATTGACAAACCAGCGTTAACAACCGCATCAACACCACCTGTAGCACCAGCGACAGCAGAAAACGCACCCGCAAGTAAGTAAATTAAACACATGGTAATTATGTTGTTATTACCCACACCTTTAATAAAGGTTTCGACGCTTTGGTTGATTGAGGTTTTATTTAAAATAAAAGCCAGAATAATGGCAGGTAAAATAGCAACAGGGGCAGGTAATTGATAAAAAGCGTAATCAACCCCTTGCGATTGTAAATATAAGCCTGAGCCTAAAAATATCGCTACAAATGTCAGTAGGGGAAGCAAAGAAAGTATTGCTTTGTTTTTGTTAAATGATGGCTGCATCATATTCCTCGTATTATTGAAAAAAGATCACAGCCAAAACTCCTCTTTTAGCTGTGTTTAGCGAATCCTCCACTGTATTTAAACTAGGAGACCACTGCGCCCGCAAGCCAAAGACCAAATCGACGCTGAAAAAGAAGTTTAAATGTATAGACGGCTAAAGTAAACTGGTATTATTATTTAAATTAAAAGTGTGACCTGACTATTACATGCTATTTAGGTAATATCTAGCCTAGTAAATAGCGTTGATTGATCAATAGTATCTTCGCGCGATCCACAAGGTGCTGCAAATTAAAATATTAGGTAAGGTAATGACAAAAAATAGAATCGGTGTTTTTGGTGCCAACGGCAGAATGGGCTCAGCCTTATTAGAAGCAGCAAGTACAAAAGAGCATAGTGAACTTGCAGCCGCTTATGTGCGCAGTAGTTCACCGTTATTAGGCATTAATGTTAATCAACTAAACAGTGCTGCAGATAAAACAGTAACCTTTAGCGATGAAGCTAATATAACGAATGTTGATGTATTAATTGACTTTACTTTGCCAGCCGGCATGCGCACGCATTTACAAACAGCGGTTGAGCAAGGTGTACCTATGGTAATTGGTACTACAGGGCTTAACGAAGCCGATATGACATTACTACACGAGGCTGCAAACCATATTCCTATCGTATTTGCGCGCAATTACAGTGTGGGGGTAAATGTATTACTTAATTTAGTGCAAACAGCTGCCACTAAGTTTGGCGATGATATGGATATTGAAATTTTTGAAGCGCATCATCGCCATAAAATAGATGCGCCGTCGGGCACTGCGCTGGCCATTGGCGAAGCCATTGCTGATGCAAAAGGCTGGGATCACGACGATGTTGCCGTATACGACCGCAGCAAAGTTGAGCAGGCTAAGTCGCAAAATGAAATTGGTTATTCGGTGCTCAGAGGCGGCGACATAGTAGGTGAACACACCGCATACTTCGCAACAATGGGCGAAAGGCTCGAATTAACCCATAAAGCAAGCTCAAGAATGACCTTTGCATTAGGTGCTATAAGAGCTGCAAGCTGGTTAGTAAATAAACCGGCAGGACTTTATGATATGCAAGATGTACTAGATTTGAAGTAGTTAAGTTGTTCTTTCGGCTGTTTGGGTCTGAATAAAGGTACAAGCAGTTATTTATTATAATTTACTAAATAGCGTTAGATCTAAAAGAAAACTTAATGTAAAATGCAGCCAATTTGCCAAAAATTAATAATCGCGTGTTTCCAATTATACCCAAGTGGCTTGAAAAAAGCAGGGTTCAGTGGGAATAAAGTCGTTTAAAGGCAAGAAAAAATGATTAAGGTTTAAAGCTCGTTATCGGCGTCATTTAACACTGTTTATAAAATAACTTTATCCACAAAACTCGCTTTAACAATCGCCTGGGTATTGGCGGGGCGTTAAGCATTTTGCTTAGCCTCGTTTTTTACTGTTAGGAGGTTAATTTGACTAAATCCGCTCTGTTAGTCCTAGAAGACGGCACAGTGTTTCGCGGTACTGCAATCGGCGCTGACGGCATGTCAGTAGGTGAAGTAGTATTCAATACGTCTATGACTGGTTATCAAGAAATTTTGACTGACCCATCATACGCGGAACAAATCGTAACTTTGACGTACCCACATATAGGTAATACGGGTACTAATAGCGAAGACGAAGAAGCGAATCAAATATGGGCCAAAGGCCTAGTGATCCGTGATTTGCCACTGCTAGCAAGTAATTTTCGTAGCGAGCAATCGTTAGATGATTACTTAAAACAACGTAATATTTTAGGTATTGCGGACATCGACACCAGAAAGCTAACGCGTATTTTGCGTGATAAAGGCGCTCAAAACGGGTGTATTATAGCCGGTGACGAATTAGACGAAAACAAAGCGCTTCAAGCCGCGCAAGCCTTCCCAGGCTTAAAAGGTATGGATTTAGCAAAAGTAGTCTCAACCAAGGAAATGTTTGAGTGGCGCGAATCAAGCTGGACATTAGGCGAAGGTTTTAAAACCTTAAACGCGGCTGATGAAAAGTTTCATGTTGTTGCCTACGACTTCGGTGTTAAGCGTAATATTTTGCGTATGCTTGTAGATCGTGGTTGTAAATTGACTGTAGTACCAGCGCAAACCTCTGCCGCTGACGTACTAGCATTAAACCCAGATGGTATCTTTTTATCTAATGGCCCGGGCGATCCAGCACCGTGTACTTATGCCATTGATGCAATTAAAACCCTTTTAGAAACCGAAATTCCTATTTTTGGTATTTGTTTAGGCCATCAATTATTAGCGCTTGCCTCAGGTGCTAAAACAGTCAAAATGAAGTTTGGCCATCATGGTGCCAACCATCCAGTTAAAGATTTAGAACGTGATGTAGTGATGATCACCGCACAAAACCATGGTTTTGCTGCCGATGAAACTACGCTACCTGATAACCTGCGTGCTACGCACACATCGTTATTTGACGGTACTTTGCAAGGTATTCATCGTACAGATAAGCCAGCGTTTAGCTTCCAAGGTCACCCTGAAGCAAGCCCAGGCCCGCACGATGCCGCCCCACTATTTGATCACTTCATCGATTTGATGCAAGCGCGTAAACACTAATTTAACCGGAGTAATAATGCCAAAACGTACCGACATAAAAAGCATTCTTATCTTAGGCGCAGGCCCAATTGTTATTGGTCAGGCTTGTGAATTTGACTACTCTGGTGCACAAGCGTGTAAAGCACTGAGAGAAGAAGGCTATCGAGTTATATTAGTTAACTCAAACCCAGCAACAATTATGACCGACCCTGATATGGCCGATGCGACGTACATCGAGCCAATTCACTGGGAAGTTGTAGAAAAAATTATCGAAAAAGAAAAGCCAGATGCAATCCTACCGACTATGGGTGGGCAAACAGCATTAAACTGTGCGCTTGAATTAGACAAGCACGGTGTATTGGCTAAGCACGGCGTTGAGCTAATTGGCGCAACAGCAGATGCAATCGACAAAGCAGAAAACCGCGAACGTTTCGATACAGCAATGAAAAACATTGGTTTAGAATGCCCACGTGCTGAAATTGCTCATTCAATGGATGAAGCAAGAGACATCATTACACGCATTGGCTTACCGTGTATTATCAGGCCTTCTTTTACTATGGGCGGCACCGGTGGTGGTGTAGCGTATAACCTAGAAGAGTTTGAAGAAATTTGTGAGCGCGGCTTAGACTTATCGCCAACGAACGAATTGCTCATTGATGAATCACTGATTGGTTGGAAAGAATACGAAACAGAAGTTGTACGTGATAAAAACGACAACTGTATTATTGTTTGTACCATTGAAAACTTTGACCCTATGGGTGTGCACACGGGTGATTCGATCACCGTTGCACCAGCGCAAACATTAACCGACAAAGAATACCAAATTATGCGTAACGCCTCTATGGCGGTATTACGTGAAATTGGTGTTGAAACCGGTGGCTCTAACGTACAGTTTGGTATTAATCCTGAAGATGGCCGTATGGTTATCATTGAGATGAACCCACGCGTATCACGCTCATCAGCATTAGCGTCAAAAGCAACGGGTTTCCCAATTGCTAAAATTGCAGCAAAATTAGCAGTAGGCTACACACTTGACGAGCTACAAAATGATATTACTGGCGGTAAAACACCAGCGTCGTTTGAGCCGGCAATTGACTATGTAGTTACAAAAATACCTCGCTTTAACTTTGAAAAATTTGCTGGTGCGAACGACCGTTTAACCACGCAAATGAAATCAGTAGGCGAAGTCATGGCGATTGGTCGTAACCAACAAGAGTCATTACAAAAAGCATTACGTGGCCTTGAAGTGGGCGCAACTGGGTTTAACCCAATTGTGGCGCTTGACGACCCTAAAGCAAAAGAAATTATCATTCGTGAACTACGCGAGCCAGGTGCAGAGCGTATTTGGTATATTGCCGATGCAATGCGCCATGGTATGAGCGTTGATGATGTTTACGAGCTGACAAAAGTTAACCGCTGGTTCTTAGTACAAATAGAAGACATTTTAAAAGACGAAGCAAAAATTAGCGACGTAGGCATGGCAGGTTTAAATGCCGACTTCCTACGCAAGTTAAAGCGTAAAGGCTTTGCTGACCCACGTATTGCAGAAATTGCTGGCGTATCAGAAGCTGAAATTCGTAAAAAGCGTCATTTACTAAACATATTACCTGTATATAAGCGTGTTGATACCTGTGCTGCAGAGTTTAGTTCAGACACAGCCTACATGTACTCAACTTACGATGAAGAGTGTGAAGCTAACCCAACAACCCGTGACAAAATCATGGTGATTGGTGGCGGCCCTAACCGTATTGGTCAAGGCATTGAGTTTGATTACTGTTGTGTACACGCTTCGCTTGCACTGCGTGAAGACGGTTATGAAACCATTATGGTTAACTGTAACCCTGAAACGGTATCTACCGATTACGACACCTCAGATCGTTTATACTTTGAACCAATTACCCTTGAAGACGTGCTAGAAATTGTACGTGTTGAAAAGCCAGTGGGTGTAATTGTGCAGTACGGTGGTCAAACACCGCTTAAGTTAGCGCGCGAACTTGAAGCGAATGGCGTGCCAGTTATTGGTACATCGCCAGATGCAATTGACCGTGCAGAAGATCGCGAACGTTTTCAACAATTAGTTGAGCGTTTAAATCTACTGCAACCAGAAAACGCTACGGTAACGTCAACTGAAGAAGCAATTTTAAAATCAGTTGAAATTGGCTTTCCATTAGTAGTACGTCCATCGTATGTACTTGGTGGTCGCGCTATGGAAATTGTATACGACGAGCAAGACTTACGTCGCTACATGACCGAAGCAGTACAAGCCTCAAACGAAGCACCAGTATTACTAGACCGCTTTTTAGATAACGCGATTGAAGTTGACGTTGACGCAATTTGCGACGGCGAGCAAGTAATTATTGGCGGCATCATGGAGCACATAGAGCAAGCGGGTGTTCACTCAGGTGACTCAGCGTGTTCATTACCTGCTCATACGCTATCGCAAGAAGTACAAGATGTAATGCGCAAGCAAGTTACTGATATGGCACTTGAGCTTGGTGTGGTTGGTTTAATGAATACTCAGTTTGCTGTTAAAGATGGCTTAGTGTATTTAATTGAAGTTAACCCACGTGCTGCACGTACTGTACCGTTTGTATCAAAAGCAACCGGTGTTGCGCTTGCAAAAGTAGCTGCACGTTGTATGGCGGGTCAGTCTTTGGCAAGCCAAGGTATAACTAAAGAAGTTATTCCTCCATATTACAGCGTAAAAGAAGTTGTTTTACCATTTGCTAAGTTTCAAGGTGTGGATCCAATCCGTGGCCCTGAGATGCGTTCAACCGGTGAAGTGATGGGTGTTGGTGATACTTTCGCCGAAGCGTTCGCAAAAGCACAATTAGGTGCAAGCAATACTTTACCACGCGGTGGTCGCGCGCTATTATCCGTGCGTGATAGCGATAAGCCACGTATTGTTGAACTAGCCAGAATCATGACAGACCTTGGTTTTGAAATAGACGCAACAGGTGGCACAGCTGCTGCACTTGAAAATGCTGACATTGCGGTTCGCCGTGTAAATAAAGTATTTGAAGGGCGCCCGCACATTCTTGATAGAATCAAAAGTGGCGAGTATAGCTATATTGTTAATACCACAGAAGGTCGCCAAGCGATTGAAGATTCGAAGGTGTTACGTCGTGGTGCTTTACAGCACAAAACCAACTATACTACGACCTTAAATGCGGCGTTTGCAAACTGTACAGCAAACCAAGCAGATGACCGTGGGAAGGTGACGTCAGTTCAAGAACTACACCTGCGATTGAACTAAGGAAATGTGCCAAGGCCGTTAAATTGCGGCCTTGGGATTAAGTGAGAAAAAGTATGCAAACAATTCCGATGACAGTTCGTGGTGCAGATTTACTGCGCAAAGAACTTACCGAATTAAAAACAGTTACCCGTCCTAAAATCGTCAGCGATATTGCAGTTGCACGAGAACATGGTGACTTAAAAGAAAATGCTGAGTATCACGCTGCGCGTGAGCAACAGGGTTTTTGTGAAGGCCGAATTCAAGAAATTGAAGCTAAGCTTTCAAATGTACAAATAATTGATGTAACTAAAATGCCTAATACCGGCAAAGTTATTTTTGGTACAACAGTTACTATTGTCAACGTTGAAACTGATGTTGAAGTTAAATACCAGATTGTTGGTGATGACGAAGCGAGTATTAAAAATAATCGTATTTCGGTTAATTCACCGATCGCACGAGGTTTAATTGGTAAGCAAGCAGATGATGCTGTGAACATTGAAACCCCTAAAGGCACCGTTGAATACGAAATCATCGAGGTTGAGTATATTTAATAACTCACTTTACGCGTAAATAAAAGCCAGTGTATTAGTACACTGGCTTTTTTGTTTTAAAGTGTTTAAAAGTGTTAAAACAGCCCTTATAAATTAGCCTTAAAAATTTTACTTTGTTACCATATACAGGCTGCAAATTAAGCAGTTTACTCGGAGATATTTATGAACGATACCGACCATCCCTCTAGATTGAGGGCAGAGAAATAACCCGTATTGGTATTTATCTTCTATAAATCTACCTAAGCGGTAGAGTAATTTTATTCTTTCCTATTTTTCTTCTCTCAGACACCTAGATATAAATAATGAAATTAGCCTTATTACGTGCTGATTATGGTTACTAATGCGCAGGTATTTTAACCAGTCATATAGTTTCATTATTTGATGGTCGTTACCTTACGCTAATGTGTTTTACTCCTAGTTAATGACTGTTAGCCAAATAGTTTTTTAACTGTTTGAGCGCCATGTTATTAATTTAAATAAAACACAATTAGCCTGACATTAGCCAATCGGGAGATTCGCCATGACGGTAATGAGCAAAAACTATGTAGAAAACAACCCACATTTTTCTCAAGCAGAAATAGGGGCGGCTAGAAAAGTGTTTTTAGCGCACAGCTATAATAAACAAGTGCACTTATTAACAATAATGGATGTTGAAGAAGCGGTTGCTATTTTACAACACTGTTCAATTACTTATGTACAAGACTTAATAAGTCGTTTAGAAAAAGATGGACACGACAAACTCGCTCGACATTATGCGCATCAGTTGGGTTTTATTCATTCAGAAGTTGAAACAGCGCAAAGTTATTTAAATACCTCGGCACTGGGGCATGTACAACAGCGTATTGGTTGGATCGTCGTGTTAGCGTTATTAGGTATAGTATCTGGGTTAATTATTACTCAATACGAAGACACATTAAGCCAGTTAGTATTGTTGGCAGTGTACATGCCGGTTATTGCGGCTGCGGGCGGTAACACAGGTTCACAAGCGGCAACTTTGGTAATACGGGCGTTAGCGACAGGCGAGCTGAAAAAAAGGCAATGGTTTGCTGTGTTTCTTAAAGAAAGCCAAATTGCAGTGTGTCTTGCGTTAGCGGTGGCGGGCGTAATGGTTATTCGAATTTTATTTTTTAGCGATGTTAAATCTGCAGGTGGGTTCGATTTAAATATAATTGCGATGGCCATTGCAGTGGCATTGTTTATTCAGGTAACTATTTCTACTACGTTAGGGGGGTTATTACCTATTTTAGCGCGGGCACTTAAGTTAGATCCCGCGGTATTAGTGAGCCCTGTATTGGCATCAATTGTTGATATATCAGGGATGTGGATTTACTTTACCGTAGTTAACTATTTTTTAGAAATAGGTTAAACCAAAAGTTTTAGGTTTATATGTTTTGCGCTAATCACTTAACACTCAGTAATTAGCGCAAAACCTAGTTTGAATATATTCTTGCGCATTTCCCTCCTCAAACAATTACTTTAACTAAAAATTCCTCTAGGTTATTCATCTGCCATCAATTTGATCTATGCTGATATGGAGCAATACGGTTTAACGTCCTCTCAAATAAGGAAAAATAATGGCTAATATACTTTACCCGGCACCTTTAAAAGTAGGCTCTAAAATTGCGGTGTGTTCGCTTTCAGAAGGGATCGCGGCTAAATATCATGCTCGTTTAAAAATTGTAATAAACGGTTTAAAACAGCGTGGCTATGAAGTGATTGAGGGGGCGTTTTTACGGCGCAGCGAAGCAACAGCAGAATTAACTACCAAAGCCCATGCAGAGCAGTTAATGGGCTTTTTAGTTGACGATAGTATTGATGCAATTATGCCTCCCTTTGGTGGCGAGCTTGCGATGGAAATACTGCCGCAACTTGATTTTAATGCTATTAAACAGGCTAAACCCAAATGGCTTGTGGGATTTTCTGATGTGAGCACGGTGGCCTGTGCACTCACTGCTAAATGCCAATGGGCAACGCTACATTGTGCCAATTTAATGCAATTGCACCCAAATGAAAAAAGCCCATATTGCTTACAAATATTTGAAACCCTAAGTTATGCAGCAAATAGTGAGTTTACCCAGGCACCATCTACACATTATCAAAAAGCAGCCCCCGATTATGCACAGCACCCAGAAGCCTTATTTAATTATACCGAGGCGACTCAATGGCAATGCTTAAATTACTTTGATCAGCGTACTATTGAAGTGTCGGGGCGTTTATTTGGTGGCTGCCTAGATACCGTGGGTTTATTACTCGATTCACCATTTTTAGACCTGCATGAATTTAAAAAACACAGCGCGCCCGAAGGGCTAATTTTATACTTAGAAAACTCAGAATTAACTCCCACTACCGTAGCGCGATTTTTACTGGCGTTAAAACTAGCTGGTATATTTGACGACATTAACGGCATAATTATCGGCCGCAGTGAAATTACCCAAGGTAAAAACCCTGATTTTGACTATCGCCACGCATTAAATGTAGCGCTTGGAGGCTGCATGTTTCCGGTTATTATAGATGCCGATATAGGCCATATTGCACCTAACTTAAATTTAATTAATGGTGCTACTTGCACATTAATTGCCGATATAAACGAAGGCAGAGTAATAAAAGCGTCATTAAATACGTCGCTCTCTTAATTGGCTTTGAATAACGTGTGGGTACAGGGGTATAATAAGTTGGCTTTTATAATACGTTATTTAAGTACATTCTCAGGGCGGGGCGAAATTCCCCACCGGCGGTATGTTTAACTCACTATTTTAAATTACATTTATAGTGTTTAAATAAGCCCGCGAGCGCTTTGTTGTTTTATATAATGCCAAAGGTCAGCAGATCTGGTGAGATGCCAGAGCCGACGGTTACAGTCCGGATGAAAGAGAATATGGCTTAAATATAGCGTTAATAGTGCACGGCTTTTGGCTGTGTGCTATTTGCGTTTTTTAATTTAAGTTATTGTTGGTACTTATACTTTAATGCTTTTAGAGTTTATTTTATCGATCCTTTCAGTGTCCTGAATCTATTTATTTTTAATCAGGAATATAATGATGATTCAGTCTCTACTTACTCAATTTGGCGAGCCGTTAACGCGTGTCGAAAATGCCATTACCGCACTACAGCAAGGCCAAGGTGTATTGGTTGTTGATGATGAAAACCGTGAAAACGAAGGTGACTTTGTATTTTCAGCCGAGCATTTGACCACCGCCCAAATGGCTGAGATGATCCGCGAAGGCAGCGGCATTGTGTGTTTATGCATGGGGGAGGAGCGCATAAAACAGCTCGACCTACCGCAAATGGTTACTCATAACACCAGTCAAAATAACACCGCTTATACCATAACCATTGAGGCAAAAGAGGGAGTAACTACCGGTGTTTCTGCAGCCGATAGAGTTACAACTATTAAAGCCGCCACAGCCGACAATGCTAAACCTGCGGATTTATCGCGCCCAGGGCATGTATTTGGCTTAAAAGCTAAAACGGGTGGAGTACTGGTACGCCGTGGCCATACCGAAGCATCTGTTGATTTAATGCAACTTGCGGGTTTAAAGCCGTTTGGCGTTATTTGCGAGCTAACTAACCCCGATGGCTCAATGGCGCGTTTACCTGAGGTGAGCGGTTATGCAAATAAGCATAATATGCCAGTGGTATCGATAGAAGATTTAGTGCAGTACATTCAAATTGCACAACAAAAAGTAAGTTAACTGCAATAAAAAACCCCTGTTTAATTTAATTAAACAGGGGTTTAAATTATTAAAAACGGGCGATAAACGCGTTTATAAAACCTGAATTACTTGCTCAGCGTCTAAACGCGATTTAGGTAATTTAGCATTATAGTCCTCAGCGCTATCGTGATAGCCCAGTGCTAATGCAACATCACATACGTAACCATCTAATTCTTTAGAAAAAATTTCGCCAAGTAACTGCGCATCTACGCCTTCCATTGGGGTTGAATCAATGCCTAAACGTGCAGCTGCGTGCATGGTATTACCAAGTGAAATGTAAGTTTGCGCTTTAGTCCAAGTTGCATTATTGCCTTGCTCATCGGTATTCATATCTACAAACGCAAATGCGCCAAAAGCGTGTTCACGGTTTTCGCTTTGCGTGCGACCATTTTTAATATCTGTGTCTATAACGCGTGCGTAATCATCACGGGTATAGTTAGTTTTGTGAGCAAAAAGCACAATATGCGATGCTGTTTTAGCGTGTTTTTGATTAAACTGAAACATATTAGCAAAGCTGTCATGAAAGCGTTGTTTAGCCTGATCAGACTCAATAACAATAAACTTCCACGGTTGTGAGTTAATTGATGAAGGCGATAAACGCATAGCTTCATAAATTACGTTAATGTCGTGATCGCTAATACGTTTAGCTGCATCATAATGTTTAGCCGTGTGGCGTTTTTCTAAATCGCTAATAATAGGGTGAGTCATGGTTTTCTCCGGGTAAATTTAACTTTTAAACAATCATACTTAACAGATAAAAATTAACGATTGGTTAGCGTAATAAGTGCTTAGTGCGAATGGCAGCTAATATACGCTTTGCTTTGTGAAAAATAAACAGCATAATAATTGAAACATTATCAAATAAAAATAGATAATATGCAGATAGACGATCTTAAGCTTATTTTAAAAGTTGCAGAGTTTAGAAGTATTACTTTAGCAGCAGCAAAATGCGATATGCGCACTGCAACCGCGAGTGCTGCTATTAAACGTGTAGAGTTAGCTCTTGGCAGTGAGCTGTTTATAAGAACAACACGCCACTTACGCCTTTCTGCAGCGGGTGAGCGCTACATTCCTCAGTGCGAGCAAGCACTTGCGGTGCTAGAGCAAGCAAAACAAAACCTCAAAGGCGAACACGATGAAATTGAGGGAGAGTTGCGCGTTGCACTGTCATCAGATTTTGGGCGTAATTTAGTGATCCCCTGGATTGATGAGCTCATGGATAATTACCCAAAACTCAGTTTAAGAACGCATATAAGCGACAGTAACGTCGATTTTTATCGTGACTCGGTAGATATAGCGCTACGTTATGGATCTCCTAGCGATACCAATATGTATGGTTTTAAAATTTGTAACGTTCCACGGCTCCTTTGCGCCACTAAAGAATACTTAATAGCACATGGCAACCCCAATCACCCAGACGAATTGAGTCGTCATCAAGGTATGTTTTATCAACTACAAGACATTATAAATAACAACTGGGAATTTACCGACGGGCAAAGTAAGTTTAAAGTTAAAATGCAAGGTAGGCGTGCCTCTAACGATGGCGACTTAGTTAGGCGTTGGTGCGTTGCAGGTAAAGGGCTGGCGGTTAAGTCAGCGCTCGATATAGCAGACGATTTACTGGCCGATAGGGTAGTTACGGTAATGCCAAACTATCAACATGTTAGCGGTGAGTTATGGCTTATTTGCCCAAGCAGGCAGTCGATTACTCCAGCAGTTCGTTTACTGCGCGATGTGTGCCGCGAAAAATGCCGCACAATTTTAAAACAGTTAATTGCCAAAGGTATTATTGATAAAAGTGTATTGGACTAGCCACTTATTTACGCTTGATAATTTTAAGTGTAGGGTATAAATATAAGGCTTTAGCTTAAGGTGGTAAATATTAAGTCGGGCAGTTAAATTTAAATAAAGGACTTTTAATAAGGTGTGCTTATGGATTATTTAGTTGCAACCGTATTTTTTGCTGTGTCAGCTTCGGTCACTCCTGGGCCAAATAACATCATGCTTATGACCTCAGGGGTAAACTTTGGCGTGCGAAAAAGCCTACCTTTACTTACGGGGATCTGTATTGGCTTTGCCTTAATGATACTACTCATTGGCTTAGGCTTTGGGCAATTATTTGCGTTGTTCCCTAATTTGCATTTAATTATTAAGTGCTTAGGAACACTGTACTTGCTGTATTTAGCATGGCTTATTGCTAAATCTGGCAGTGTTAACTCAACAAATAGTCAAACCAAACCGCTTACTTTTATAAAAGGAGCATTATTTCAGTGGGTAAATGGTAAAGCATGGGTTGTAGCCACCGGCGCTATTGCGGCGTTTACAACCGTTGGCGCAGGTTATTACGGGCAAAGTTTTACATTAGCACTGACGTTTTTGTTGGTTGCTTTTCCGTGTGCGGGAGTGTGGTTATTTTTTGGTACATTATTAAAGCAAGTATTAAAGTCTGAACGTTATAGACGCTACTTTAATTATACTATGTCGGCGTTACTGGTTTTATCGGTAGCACCTGTGGTGAAAGAAATTACGCTGCAGGTATTCTCCCAAGGCGTTTAAACAAAACACCTTGAGAGCAAATTTTAACAATAAAAAGTCAACAGCCCTAGGCTCGCTTATTATTAAAAGTCGGGCGCAACTGTAAACTCTAACGGCTGATGATTAATCGGGTGGCAAAACGATAAGTACTCGGCATGTAAATGTAATCTATTGGCTTTTTCACCGTAGTGATCATCGCCAACTATGGGCATATTTAAGCCTAACTTATGCGCGCAATGTACTCTTAGTTGGTGCGTACGCCCCGTTTTAGGGTAAAGGTGCAAGCGGGTAATATTATCTTTTCGCTCTAATACCTGCCAAGTAGTAAGGGATGCTTTACCGTATTGATAACACACTAACTGACGTGGTTTATCATCAAAATCTAAGCGCAAAGGTAAGTCAATTGTGCCGCTGTTTTCAACTACATTTCCGGCAACTAAAGCAACGTAACGTTTTTCGATGGTACGCTCTATAAACTGTTTTTGCAGGGCCTTATGGGCTCTTTTATTGAGTGCAATAATTAATAACCCTGACGTCGACATATCTAAGCGATGCACAATGAGCGGGCCGGTAGCGTGTGGAAATTGTGTTTTAATGCGCAAATAAACCGAGTCTTCAATATTAACCCCAGGAACGGACAAAAACTCAGCCGGTTTATTGATCACTAATATGTCGTGATCTTGGTAAATAATAGTTAAATCTTTACCAATAGCAGGGTTGATCAATAATGGGTTTTCTTCTACATGTAAGCCTTTGAGCATATGCCCTAAAATAGGTTGGCATTTACTATAACAAGACGGGTAGTAATGTTTATGATGCCTAATAGCTGATTTAGGCGCAGCGCCCCACCAAAATTCTGCTAATGCTAAAGGTTTTAAATTATGTTGATACGCATATTGCAATAACTTAGGCGCGGCGCAATCTCCTGCGCCTGCTGGTGGCGTATGCTCAGGCAAAGGGGCAAAAATAGCGTTTAGATCTTTGGTTTCGTTATCGGCACTTAAAAATTGGTATTGCGCAAACAGCTTTTTTTGTAAGTTTTTAGAAAGTGTTTTACGGCGCTTTTTTAAGTGTGCAATTTCATCAGTAATATTATTTAGAGCTTGCTGCAGGGTGTCGAGTTTACTTTGCCATTGCTGCTTTAGTGCTTGTAGTTGCTTTTTTTCGACAATACTTTGCCCAGCTAATTGAATTTTTAGCTGCTCAAAGTCAGTTGGGGATAACTGAGTACTTGCATCAGTACGTTGCTGTTTACGCATTCGGCGGCTAACTTGCATTAACGCTTGCTGCGCTTCTAACTGCTGCTGATAAGTGGCATTGGCTTGGTTAAATACGTTATTAAGGGTGCTAAATTGTTCACTATTTTCAAGCTGCTCAATTTGGGCGTTAATATTATTAATAATGCTGCTTTGTGCTAAATACTCAGCATCGTGTAGCTGCATATCGGCTACGGCAGGTACAAAGTTAATTTTACTGCTTACGCCCTCAAGTTGCCCCGAGTAAGCGGCTAAATAACCAAGCTGTTGCTGATTATTTTGCACCACTAGTACACCAAACATTTTACCCGACTCTTCATTATTAGCTGGATTTGCCAAGTATTCTAACTGTGTTTCGAGCTGTTGTTGCAACTGCTCGGTTGCTGCTACAGCAATTGCTTTAGGCTCATAGTAAAAAGGAAAAGTAAATTTGTCTGGTAGCGCAATGTGATTTACAGGCGCTGAAAATAGCGTAAAGCAAGAAGCAATATTTGGCATGGGTAATATAATAATGAAATTTTTAACGAGATAATTAGCCAATATAATAACATAGTCGTTGCTATGTCACTAAGTGTGTTGTGTAACCTGTGTTATCCATATTTCAGGTAAGTTGTGGCGTTGCGATTAAAAAAGCTCGGTATTAAATACCGAGCTTTGTAGGTTGGGTTGGGCTGTTTATAATTAACTATTTGTTGTGGTTGGGTGGCCATCTACCATTTGGGGTTTACCGCGCATTTTAGCAATTAAGCGCTTAGTGTCCTCTAGCGCCACATACTGACACGGAATAAGTATTAGCGTTATTACGGTGGCAAATAACACCCCAAAAGCCAGTGATACAGCCATAGGAATAACTATTTTAGCTTGTAAGCTGGTTTCCATAATAATAGGCATAACGCCAATAAACGTAGTCACTGATGTGAGTAAAATTGCTCTAAAGCGCCGAGCGCCAGCTTGCATTACCGCCTCTTTAATAGGCACACCTTCAGCGCGTGCTTTGTTTACAAAGTCAACCATCACGAGCGAATCGTTTACCACTACGCCGGCCACGGCAATAATGCCAAACATTGATAAGCTACTCATGGTCATGCCTAAAATCATGTGGCCAAACATAGCGCCAATGACGCCAAATGGAATAACCGACATAATAATAAGCGGCTGCGAGTAAGAGCGTAGCGGAATAGCCAGTAGCGCAAATATAATGATCATCGATAATGCAAAATCGCGTTTTTGTTCATCAGCACTGTCCATTTCTTCTTGAACACGCCCAGCTACGTCGCTTTGTACACCCGGATAGCTTTTTAATAAAGCGGGCAGGTATTGATCCCGAATTTCCTCGGCAATAGCAAAAGGCTCTGCTTTGTCGGTATTTACCGCTGCCCACACATTAACGGTGCGTTTTGAGTCTTCGCGTCGAATACGATTTACCCCATCAACTAAACTTACTTGCGCTATTTCGCTAAGCGGTACTTCTGCGCCGCTTGGAGTAATAATACGTACACTTTGAATATCGCTAATAGAATTACGCTCATCTTCGGGGTAGCGTATCATTACTTTAATTTCTTCACCTTCGCGTAAAATACGCTGTGCTTCTAGACCGTAATAACTAAAGCTCACCTGCGACGCTACATCGGCAAGGGTTAAGCCCATACTGTAGGCAAGCGGTTTTAAATCAAGTTGTACTTCGTCGGTGGCGCTTTGCATTGAGTCGTTTACATCGCCCACGCCTTCGATAGTTTGTAACTTGGCTTTTAATTTAGCGGCAACTTCTTTAAGTACGGCAGCATTTTTACCTTCAAGTTTAAAGCTAATATCACCATCATCACGGCCACCGTTCATTATGCTATCTTCAATGGTGAGGGTTTTAACACCCGGCAATGGAGGCATTTGCTCGCGCCACAATGCACTTAGCGCAAAGGTGTCTATGGGGCGTAAATCGGGCTCTACTAAAATAGCCATAATATTGGCTTGTGTACGGCCACGTAAACTGACCGATAAATCGCGGATCATCGATTTACCATATTGCTGTTGTAGTTGTTGATCTACTTTTAGCAGCACACTTTCTATTTTTTGTGCCGTCTCTAAGGTGGCTTGCTCAGAAGAAGCCAAGTTCATTTCTATTCGAATACGTGGAAAATCATGCGGTATTTTAGGATTAGGAACAAATTTAACTAATCCTCCTGCAAACATCCCAGCGCTAATAATTAATAAGCACATAAAGCCTATTATTACTGTGTAACGATAATGAATACAGTGGCCAATAAAGGGCGTGTAATAATGGCTAACAAAGCTTTTTAAGCCGTTATCCATTACTGTACGAATACGATACAGTGGGTTTTTAGGGTTAGGTTTACGCTTACTCATAGCAGCAATATGTGCGGGTAAAATTAGTTTTGATTCAATCAAAGAAAAAATCAAACATAAAATAATCACGCCACCAATCGCTTTTGAAAACGCAGCACCTGGGCCTGTTGCTAAAGTTTGTGGTAAAAAGGCGGCAATAGTGGTCAGTACGCCAAAAGTTGCTGGTATAGCAACGCGTTTAACTCCGCGTACTACGTTATCTAGAGTGTGGCCGTGCTTTTCTATTTCGGCGCTCGCCGACTCGCCAACCACTATGGCGTCGTCTACTACTATGCCGAGCACTAAAATAAAGGCAAATAATGAGGCTAAGTTAATTGTCACGTCTAAAAAGCCAATTGGCATAAATAAAAATGCGCCTAAAAACGACACGGGTAAGCCCATCATCACCCAAAACGCTAAGCGTAATGGTAAAAATAAAGCCAGTACTAGCATGACTAACAAGCCACCCCAAATCATGTTATCGACCATCATATCAAGCCGACCTTCAAGGTAGTAAGTTAAATCAAGAATAGGGGTTAGCTTTACACCTGCGGGTAACTGCGATTCTTTTGCTGCCATGTAACTTTTAAGTACTTTGGCTACGTCGGTAATATCTTGATCTTTTGAGGCGTTTATTTCAAACGACAATGAATTTTTACCATTGTACTTTGAATATTGTAGGCCCTCGGCAAAGCCATCGTTAATAGTAGCTACATCGCCTAAATAAATTTGTGCGCCGTCGGGCAGGGTAATAAGCGGCAATTTTGCAAACTCGTTACCCCGGTAGGCTTGCTTTTCTACCCGCATAGAAATATAGCCATTTTTTGAGCGAATTTGCCCAGCCGACATATTGGCCGAAAAGCTTTGTACGGCGCTGGCAATATCTCTAAATGTTAAACCGTACTCACGGAGTTTATCTGGGCTCACTTCTATGCCTATTTCGTAATCTAGGCCAGCATTAAACTCAACCAAATTAATATTAGGCAGGGCTTGGAGTTCGTCTTTTATGTTATTACCTAGCTCTTTTAGCTGGTAGTTGCTCATGTCGCCATACAGCGCGAGGATCATAACCTCTTGCTCGTACTTATCGCGGCGCACCACAGGACGCTCCATATCGGCAGGAAAAGTATTGATTGAATCAACCTGAACTTTTATTTCGTCAAGTACGTCTTGGGGATTATATTGCTCTTCTATTTCAACCCAGGCTTGCGAAAACCCACGGTTAGAATAAGTGATAAGGCGTTTTATGCCTTCAATTCCTTCTAGGTTTTCTTCTATTTTTATGGTTATACCTTCTTCAACCTCTTGCGGAGCAGCCCCAGGGTAAACAGCTTGTACGCTGATCCAATTACTTTCAAACTGTGGAAACATCTGTTTGCGAATAGTAAATGCCGTTAAAATACCGCCAATTAATATAAAAATCATTAATAGGTTTGCGGCTACGGGGTTTCGGGCAAACCAGGCAATTAAGCCTTTTTCACGAGTACTCATGGTTATTCCTCTTTAAGGGCAAGCTGGGTTACATCGCTATTAGGCGTGGTTTCTTCAATTTTAACGGCCATGCCCTCGGTTGGGTATTCAAGCGCTGAGGTAATAAGCTGATCACCCTCATTTAAACCTTGATTGGCTATTATCATGCCGTTTTGCTCACGAATTATATTGAGGGTTTTAAACGATAGGGTTAAGTTATTATTTAAAATGGCAATTTTATTATTTTTTACTAAATGATGCGGCACAATAATAGCGTTATCGAGTGCGCGCCCTTCAATAGTGGCATTAATATAAGAGCCAAATCGCAGCGGTTGGCTGTTATTAGCATAAGGAGTAGCAAGCTGCGCGACTAAGTAACTCATTCTACTTTTTTGATCAACCACGCCTTCACTGCGTATTATTTTAGCTTGCCATGTTGTTTGCTTACCTGCGTACTGGGTGCTAAAAGTGACGTTTGCGTTTATGCCGCCGTTGCTTAAGAATTGCAGCTCGTTATCGGCCACGGGTAAACGTACTTCAGCAACTGCTATGGCACTTAATGCACCCAACCGACTTCCTTGATTTACCACTGAGCCTAAGCTAATGCTGCGCTCATTAATAATCGCGTTGTAGGGGGCTTTTATGTAAGTGCGTTCAAGGTTGCGGTTAGCGCGTTTAACACTGGCTTGCGCTGAGCGGTAACGTGCCATTTTTTCGGCGAGTTGCGGTTTACGTAAATACAGCTGAGATGCAATTGCATCGCTGGCATCGGCTTTAATTCGCTCCCATTCTGCTTTTGCTACGTGGGCTTGAGCACGTTCTATTTCGAGTGCAGAACTTGCTTGGGCTAAACCGGCCTGGGCTTCAATTAAGTCGGCTTCGTAATCATTTGGATCAATTCGTGCTAAAATATCGCCTTGTTTTACAAATGCGCCTTCAACAAACTGCCCGGCAACCGAAATAACTTGCCCACCTACTTGTGCAATTAACTCTGTTTTATCTTTTGGTTTTACAATACCGTAAGATTTTACATCGAGTGTTATTGCATCAAGGTGAACGTGTTGCGTGGCAATAAGTGGGCGAGTATCTTGTTCTGGTTTTTCTTCGGGTGGCGTTTTCATGGTTGAAAAAGCGAAAGCTAACGCAATTCCGCCAATTAAAACCGCAAACGGCAGTATTATTTGTTTTTTAGAAGCCACGAGGCATTCCTTCATAATTGTGGTGACCAGCTAATAATACGCAATAAAATGTTTACAAAGCATTTAAAGATGTAACAAAGCATTGCGCTTCACTACCTGTTTATTTAAGGTATGACTAAAAAATGCAGCAGCAAACAAATATATTTATATTGAGGTTATTATGAAAACACAGCCTATGGCGTGTCGGTTAGGCTGTGGGGCATGTTGTATTGCGCCAAGTATTAGCTCACCCATTCCAGGAATGCCAAACGGTAAAAAGGCCGGAGAGCGTTGTATTCAGTTAGATGAGCGTAATTTATGTAAGTTATTTGGCGACGCTAGTCGGCCAAAAGTATGCAGCGATTTTAGCGCCACACTAGATGTATGCGGTACAACTAATGCGCAGGCTTTAGCGCTTATTACTGAGCTTGAAGAGTTGACTTAATCCTCGTTTTTAATACACACATATTTACATTTATTTATGAATAAGTGTTTTAAATACTTGAATGCAAAAATTGAAAGCCGCGCTTTTCGCAGCAGCAAGCTCAACGCTTACGATTAAAGTACAGTTTTGTGGCTGTTTTTGTAGATGCGAAGCTTGCTTGCGTTACGGGCAAAGCCTGTAAAGTGATTTACTTACAAAGAGGTTAAGAGACGCTGCGCTTTTAGAGGAAGAGATAGACCCGAAATAAGTCCTTATTATCCGAACTTAGGATTATATATTGACTCATTTACTCCCATTATCTGCTCTTTGTACAATAGTGTTTTACTTTAAATAATTGAACTGTGCTTTTCACGTGAGCAAGCCTATCATCTACAACTATCTGGTAAATAATAAGCTTGCTTGTGTAGTGCGCTACCAGCTATAGGTTGCGCTTAGCGTATATTGCTCGCCCCGTCCAGGAGTGCCCGGGATCTCTTGAAACGATTCATTCCACAGGTTATCTGCGGCCAATGTAATAAATAAGTTTTTAATCTGCGGCGGCATTATTTTTAAGGTTAAATGAGTGAATAACGCATCATCATCGCCACTGCGCAGCGTATTTTCATGTTGTTTGCGCCATTCGTTATCTATACGAAACTCTAAAATATCTGTTGGGTTCCAAATAGCCGCAAGGGTTAGCCTATGATCTGGGTAGTTTAATGCGTAAAAGCTAGCATCTATATCGGCTGCGCCATAATTCTCTGATTTTTTTAAAAAGCTATAACTGGCAATAATTTCTGCGTTATCAAAATGCTTAGTGGCAAGAAACTCAACCCCCGAGGTATTAATATCTACCGGATTGGCAAAGCGGGCAGAAGTAGCATCTAAACTATAAGTCCAATCGGTTAAGTTATCATCTTGGCGATAAAAAACAGCAGAGTTAAAGCGCCAACTTTGTCGCTCTAATAATAAACCCAGCTCGAGATTTTTAGTGATTTCGCGCTCAAGGTTGTAGTTACTTCTAAACAAACCGCCAGTGTCGCTGCCACCAATTGCGGTATAGCCTGCAACTTGGCTTGCCTGTGCATACGATAAATAAACAGTGCGCTCAGTGCCGTCGCTGTTTTGTGTATTTAAAGTTATATCACCAATAAGTGAAATTTCAGAATCATCGCGATTAGTATCGTCAAAAGCCGCACCAAGGCGAATAGTAAGGTGTTGATCGCTCTCAAGTGCCATTTGGTACTCTGGCAGCACACTTACTTTATAATAATTACGTGAGGTGAAATTATTTTCAAGCGTGGTCGATTCAATCGAATCATTAATAAATTGCGCAGAATAATTGAGTGCAAAAGACGCGCTGTGCGCATGGCGCCCCGAAAGTGCTAGTGATTTAACATCGGTTTGATGAAACGCTTCGAACGACATTGGGTTTTCACGAGAATACACATAGTGATCCTCGTGTTTACGATAATATGTAGATACTTCAAACGAGCTCTCGGCGCCATAGTTTTGTTTATGGTTGAGCATAAATAGCTGAGTTTTAAGATCTTCAGTTTCGTTAACCCCAAATGGAGTATACAAATTTGGCCAACCAAAAAACTTTTCTTGAGAGCCAAAAAACAGATCGGTTTGTGAGTTTGGGCCCACTAATTGAACACGGCTTGAGGCACGGGTAAAGTCATGATCGCCATAATCAATAGAGCCATCACTTTGTGAGTGAGAAAACTCGCCTTCTACACCCAGCTGCCAATCGGAAATACCATCCAATGGTATATTCACGCCCGCATGCAGGCTTTGTAAATTAAAGTCATTGCTGCCAACCCCAAGTGATACGCTACCACCGGTACTAATTGGCTTCCAAGCAAACGATACTGTACCAACCGAACTGTTAACGCCATAAAGTGCATTATCTGCTGCGGTGAATATAGCTGGGCCACGTAACATTTGTGGCGCTATAGGAATTTCGGCAAAGTAATGTCCCGACTGCGGATCGAACAACGTTGCGCTGCCAACCCTAAAACCAGTATTTTCGAAAATACCACCACGAATGGTTACATCGGCTTGTGCTTCGGCCATATTACGCGATTGCACATCAACACGCGGATCATACTCTAAATTAGAAACCGGTGAGTCGAAGGTGCCCACGGGTTCTTTATTTGCAGTAGGGGAAGCTTCAACCGTTATTTGCTCTATTGCTGTGGCATTTTTAGTTTGCACTTCAGCGTAGGCAAAGCCAGTAACACTGCATAGCAATGTAGGTAATAATATGGGTAATATAAGGCGCGGGGCACGATTCATGTTTTTCTCATTTTTGTATATGTAATTGTGCTAACAATTAAATCCGAAACACCCTGTTAAGGCGTGATAAAGTAGTCAAATAATTGTAATTTGGCTTGGTATTGTATATTAATCTTAAAAAATTGCATTTGATAATCATTCGTAAAGTAGGGTAATTGATTTTATGGGCACAGTACAAACAAACGAAAATTCGCATCTAGAAAGCATTTACTTTGCTGGAGGCTGCCTTTGGGGGGTACAAGAGTTTATTAAGTACTTACCCGGCGTTGTTACCACTGAGGCTGGACGAGCTAATGGCAAAAATAATAATACACAAGGTGAATACGACGGTTATGCCGAGTGCGTGAAAGTAACCTTTGATATAACAGCCGTGACACTCAATAAACTGATTGAATACTTTTTTGAGATTATTGACCCTTACAGTGTTAATAAGCAGGGTAACGATGTTGGATTAAAATACCGTAGTGCTATTTATAGTAAACAGCAATGTCACTTAACAATTGCAAAAGACTATATAAACCAACGCGCTGATGCAGATAAAATCGTGGTACAAGTTCAGCTGCTAACCAATTATGTTCCAAGCGATGCAGAGCATCAAGACCGGCTAACTAACTTCCCTGATGACTATTGCCATATACCACCTGAGTTATTACATAAATATAAATCGAAATAAAGCGAAAGTCTGCTATATCAATTATGCTAAAAGCGACAGTTTTTCTTATCAGCAGGCTCTGCGGCTACAGCAAAAAATTTAATAAAAAACAATCAGTCACAAAAAAGCTCACACATTGTGAGCTTTTATATGTGCTTTAAAACCAGCGGCTACTTTTGTGGCGGGAAGTTACTTAAAATTTTAGCAACTGTTTTTCTAACCGACAGTTCACGTTGCTCAGGAGATTGGTTTTTCTTTAATCGACCATCTTCAGCGCCGCGCCATACTAACTGGTTTGATTCACGCTCAATAATATCAATAACTAAAGTGCCTACTTCGTATTCACGAGCAGATATATCGTTTTGATACCCTAAACCCCACGAGCTCCAACGAGCGCCGTAGCCAATGTTAAAAGAACTTACGTCTAGCTCTTTATCTACCGATGCATGGTAGTTTACTAGCACGTCTGCTTGAGCAGGATCGGCTAAGCTCATGCCCATTTTCTGATTAAGCTCACTGCTTATTGCGCTGCGTACACGCTTTTCCATTAACGCGTTAATTTGATAGTTATTGGTGTCTTTTGTTAAATCAGCATTTTCTACCCACGCAAAGGTTTTATAGTTAGCAAAGTTTGCTGATTTGTCGTAATCCCAGTCTGCGGTTTGCGTACAAGCAGTTAAAAACGCAAGTGCGGCTACAATAAAAATATTTTTCATACAGTTTACTCCTAATCTTTTTTATAAAATAACACACATTGTTAGGCAGTGTGATATTTAAGCGCTTAACAACAGTTTAGCTGCTATAGCTGAACCATTGATTAATTACTTAATGTTCAACTTCTATCCAGTCTTTTTCGTCTACCCAGTTTTGTGCACCGTCTTTAACTGAGCGAATTGGCACAATATAATCGCAGCTTGTTTGCGGTTTAACTGAGGCAAATATAGGGACGAAGCCAAAGCTAAGCGCGGTTTCAATAATTGCCTTTTGATTTTGCGGATCAATGTCGGCGGCTTCATCTATGTATATAGGTATACGGTATAAGTTTTGTTCCTGTGAGCTTAACAAATAGCGAATAAACAACATACCACATAATAACTTAATAGTTATGCGCGTACCGTTTGAACCCGCCGAGTCTATTTTGTCAAAGTGTTCGGTATCGCCTGCGCGATTGACTACTTCAAAACGAATATCAAATAAATCGGTGAGAGTAAGGCCAGCTTTGTCGGAGGCGAGCTTAATTAAATGATCTTTCGCCTCGTTTACTGCGCTTTCGCTATAGGGTTCTTGGCTGAGTAAATCCAGCGTATCGCCTTGCTCAAACTGATGCGAGGTACTAATTATAGTATCTATGCTATCAACTAACATTTTGCGCGGTATTACATTAATTTTAAATGCTTGCAGGTTCGAAATACGATGCTGGCTAATACCTTTATTAAAGCTGTTCATTTCGCGGCGCAGGCGGTCTAAATCTTCGCGCAGGCCCTTAATGGTTGCGGCTACTTCAGTTAGAGCCACGCGGCCTTGGCGCTCAACGGCATCGCGTTCGTTATCAATGTTATGAAACGCACTAATGAGTTTTTGATACTTACTAAACTCATCGTTTTCGTTATCAAACTTGGTAATACCGGCGTTATAAATATGCAAATAGGTATTGCGTACGTTTATCTCAAAGTTACGCAGCTCTTGGCAGTCTTTATTAAAGTGGTGCACTAGGTCGCTTAAATTATCAAAGTCTATTGTTACCTCTATCATGTAAGGGGTAACTTTGCCGCTGTATAAATCAAGGGTGTGGTCAATTCGCTCACTTTTAACTTGGCGCAAACGATCAGATTGGCGATTAATTTGCGCCTGTTTTGATTTAATTATTGAGCGTCGGTCGCTAATTGAGCCGCTATTTTTTTGAATGTCTTGTAGATAATCGTCAACCTGATCGCGCTCGGCTAACAGCTGCTCTTTTAGCATGGTTTGTGCTTCTGCCGATTGCAGCATAGTGTCAAACTGCTCTAAACGTTTAAGAGCGGCTTCGGCGCTCATTAGTTCATCGTACAAGGTGTCTTTTTCTTTTTGCTTGTCGGCCACATTTGCCGCTACATCGCGCTGTTGCTTAAACTCTTTTAAAGCCTGTTCAAGGGCGCTTAGCTGAGCAGTTAGTTGCTCTTTATTTTCGCCGCTTTGCATTTGTACAGGCGAGAGCTTTTTAAGCTTAATACTCGCACCAGGCAGTGTAAGTACGCCGCCTTTAACGTTTTCACTTAAGTGCGATAAAAATTCCCCAAACGTATCTTCGTCATCAATACTTATATCGCCATTGCTGGTGGTTGCAAACGAAAGCATGTCGGGGTTTAAAATGCGCGAAATTTCTTCCACTTCTTTTAACGACAGCTCTTCGCGCATGCGGGTAAATAAATTAAATTCCAAGTTTTTAAGTTGCAGCTTTAAGCTCTTAATTTGTTTTTGGGTTTCGCTAATACGGTAGTCAAGTGTATGCAGGCTTTGCCCTTGTGCGCTGGTAATAGAGTGCGAAAGCGACTCGTAGTCTTGCTTTAACTGGGTTAGGTTTGTTTTAAGCGTGGCTTTGTTAACCAGTTCAAATTCGTTTTTAAGTGCGTTAAAATCTAAAAACCATTGCTCTATTTGCGTTTGCCTGCGTTCTATATCGCGCGACTGCTGCACGTATAAACTTTGCTTTTGTTCAAACTCGTGTTTTTCGTGCTCTATGTTTTCAAGCGCTATTGCTAGCTCTTCTAATTGCGACTCTTGGTAGTTGTCAAAATCAATGAGTGCTTGGTCAATTTTTGGAGCATAAGCCGCTAATTTACCTTTTAGTACGGTTTGGTTCTCTAGCATCGACTCAAGCGCGGCTATGGGCTCTTGCATCGATTCAAGGGCGTGTAACTCACGTTTACTGCGGTTTACTTTGTCGAACGAGCGACGCCACACTTCATAAAAGTCGACCTTAGAGTTAGACATGTGGCGCTCAAATACACGTAGCATAAAGCGTTTTACATCGGCGGCACCGAGTTTATGTAAGTTAAGAATACGGCGAAATATTTCTTTATAAATAGTCGAATCTTGAACGTTATTAAGCGGGATCATTTTTAAGTTGATCTCGTCGTCAAATGGGGTTGCGCCGCCGGTGAGTAGGGCGTTTAGCTCTTGCGCTTTTAGCTCTATGGGGTTGTACCCAAGCTGTTTTAAATGGCTAAACAGCTTAGTGTATTTAATAATGGTTTTACCTTGGGTGTACTGCTCTAAATCAAGCTTACCTTGGTAGCAAAAATATTGGTGCGCATAACCGGCAATTTTCCCCAAACCCGCTACACCAATTACTACTGAGCCATGGGGCAGATTTGCTTCAAGCAAAATGTAGGATTGATCGGATGAAAAATAAAACTTACGGGTTTCGTCTAAATCGTGGCCATCCCACTCGGTTAGGCGTAAATCGTTAATAAGCGGAAACTGCAGGGCATTTATTACCGAGCTTTTACCGGTATTATTTGGCGCGCAAATAGAGCTGCTTTTATCCAGCGGGATCACACATTTTGCGTAACCTGCGGTATTGAGTAGGGCGAGTTTACTTAGTCCGTATAAATTTTTCATTGCTCGTCCTCTGTTAGGTAGGTTTCTTCGTTTACTTCCATTAAGGCATCTATATAGCGATGAATTGGGGCTTGTAGCATAAAGCCTGCTTCTACTTCGCGTGCCAAACCTAAGCGTACCATGCGCAGGTACACGTCTTTGCGCAGATCGGAGCCCGAAAATATCTCCAGTTGATCAAACAAGTGTTTGTTAATTTGCACTAAGGTTTGCATTAACTCTAAATCGTTTACTTCGTCGAACAAGGCGCGCATTGGGTCTTTGCCGGTGTTGGCGTAGTGCTCAATTAAAATATAAATAGTAAGCGCAATAGCACGGGATATTTTTCCCATATTGGGTGTACTTTCGTCGCTGCTAAAGTAATAAAAGCCACGGCTGTCGTGTTTTAGCTCGTTACCTAGGGCGCTAAATAGCGCACTGTAAGCGTCTATATTTTGATCCAGCTCTTGCCACATTAGGTTGTCTTGTTCGCAAATATGATAACCCGCCACTAATTTTTTATTAATTGCTTGTAAGTGGGTAAGCTCGTTTAAGTTTATTTGTGTCATGGTGATTACTCATCTGCCTTACTAGGTGTTTGCGGCTGTGAATTATAGGGATAAAGAGAAAAATACTGACCGGCAATTTTAAAGCGTGCTTTTTCATCGCTTTGGCTTTTTTCAAGCTCGTTGTCACTCACTAATTTTTGATACAAAAACAGCATTTCTTCGGCATCTAAATCGGGGTAACTTTCGTCTAAAAATTGCAGCAATGGTTGCGGCTTTTTACGTTTTGTATTGAAGCGTTTTGCAAAGCTGCTTTTAACATCGTTGTAATCGGGAATGTTTGGCGTTTGAAAAGGCGGTACATCTTGCTGATCGGGCAATTGGTATTCTTGGTGTTCAAACTCAACCAAACTTGCCATATAGGCAACTATATGGCGTTGTTGCCCCAACGAGTAACGCTGTGCGTCGCTCACAAAGTGTGGTTGCACCGCTGTTAGCATGTTGTCTACGCCATTTTTACGCACTAGCCCAAGCACTTTTGCAGCTTGGCGGGTAATTAAGTTATTTCGGCGTAGCTCTTCACGCAGCGGCATTAGCATGTCGGCACTTTTACGCAGGCTTTCGCGGCCTACTAAATGCATTTCGAGAATACGGGTACGTAATTGCTCTAGCATGCGTTTGTCGGTATATGCTTTACCCGATTGCTCAATACGCTCTATTTGCGTACTAATTTGCTGCTCTATAAGATTAAAACAGGCATGAAACTCACCGCGAATATCAACCATTTCAAGCATTGGCTCTATGTATTCGTCAAACGCTTCTATTACCGCTTTATAACGTTTTTGCAGCGATTGCACCGCGTTATTAGATTTAGCTTGCTCAACAATATTTAAAATAGCGTTTTCGTTGTGTGCGTACAGTTTCATTATTTTGCGTACTCGATCATCCATAATACGGCTAAAACGGCGTAAGTCGTCAAAATCTTCCACTTCGCCCGCGTTAGCTAAGCGATCGCCAAGGCGAGCTAAGTCCTCTACTAATACGCTAATTTCTTGTGCTAAACCTAAATGCTCTTCTTGCAGTAAAAATGTAGCAAAGTCGGCAATGGCACGGTTTATTTCAAGCTGCGAAGATTTAGCTAAAGGAATTATAATATCTTGATTTAACAAGCGATTAGTTTCTTTATAAATTCGCTCGTTATGCCATGTAGGTTGTTTGTGTTTAATGGCATTTTGCAAATCTTTAATACTAAAGTCGGCCATTTTAAAACGTTTAAATAATAGCTCTAGCACCCCCCAATGTTCGCTAAGGGTATTTAATAGCTTTTTAGCTGGGATCATAAGGCGTTTATACATCCTAGTATGTTGTTAAATAACGAGCTAAATAAGCGAGTTATTCGTAATTTTAATAGCGCTGATAGCACTATGGTATTCGTTTTTACAACGATTTAATAATAGTTTTTACCAGGTCATAGTGATAACATCCGCACCGAAAATAGGCACACGAAATATGCGGCTCTATTTTCTTCATAGGTTCAATTTTTACATTATTCCAAAGGTTGTTCAATTATCATGGTTTCCTCTATTATCCTGACTTTAATAGCGATTGCATTTTTGCTGATCGTTATTGAGGATATAATCCACGTAAACAAAGCTAAAACGACACTTTTTTTTGGTACGCTCTGCTGGATTATCTCTTTTATCTTCCCTATTAATGGGCAAAGCCCTGATACGATTCAATCACTCCTTAATCATAATATTTTAGAAATTGCCTCCTTATGGCTGTTTTTAATGGCGGCAATGACCTTTGTTGCCTATTTAAACTCAAAAGGGTTTATCGAAAATATTGTTAACCGGATTATGCCAAAACGAATTAGCGAACGTAAGTTAATGTTTTTGGTTGGTGTTTTTGCATTTTTATTCTCTTCTATTTCCGATAACGTAACCGCTACGCTTATATCTTTAGCGGTGGTTTTATCATTAAAACTTGAAGCCAAAAAGCTAATTAGATATGCCACGCTGATAATTTTTGCGGTTAACTCTGGTGGTGTGTCGTTAATTACCGGTGATGTAACCACGTTAATGATATTTTTAGATGGTAAAGTAACTATTAGCAATTTGTTATTGTTAATTGGGCCAGCATTTGTAAGTGTGATGCTGTTAGCTGCACTGTTATCAATAGGCTTAAATGGCCAGCTCGACTTTACTAAAACCAAGCAAAAACGCATTGAAAAAACCGATATTACAATTGCAGTTATCTTCTTATCTACGGTTATTGCTACCTTAACACTGAGTGTTTTATACAGTGTACCGCCATTGCTTACCTTTTTGTTTGGTTTGTCTATGATGTTTTTAGTGGCGCAATTTTTAATGCGCAAAAAAGACATAAACAAAGACATGATAGATTTTATTCGTGAAATAGAATACGACACCTTGTTGTTTTTTGTAGGTGTATTATTACTGGTAGGGGCGTTAAAAGAAGTTGGTATGTTAAGCCACTTTAGCGACCTGTACACAATAATGGCACCTGAATACGCAAACTATTTAATGGGTATATTGTCGGCAGGCGTTGATAACGTACCACTTACTGCCGCGTTATTAAAAGCAGATATAGTAATGACACAGCAGCATTGGCTGTCGTTTACTTATGCCACAGGCGTAGGGGGCTCTATGTTAATTATAGGCTCAGCGGCGGGTATTATTGCCATGAGCAAAGTTAAAGAACTGACCTTTATGAGCTACTTACGTTTGTCGTTTTATTTATTAATTTGTTACACCGTAGGCTATACAGGCTCGTATTTAATGGCAGGTTTTGTTTAATATTAGTTATTAAAGTGCTTGACAGCTAGATGTCTAAACGATAACTTTCAAAGCCCCAGTAAAGTATTGATCTTTTCAATATATTGCTGGGGTTTTGTTTTATTAGTGATTGCTAAAATAGCCATTAATACAACATTCAGAAGAGGTGCGATACTTAGGTATTTAATGTGAGGTGACGAACGCCGTTGAGCATTAAAGAGGGAAGTACTCGCCGAGAAAAATAACGCGTCGTCGTCGTTGTTTTTCGGTTTATGGGGCTGAATCCTCAAAACTGTCACCAATATAGGTGGAGAGCTTCTGGCAGTGAATTTTCTTACCTTATATTTGCTGCCAAGTTCTTCTTGTTTTATTACGGTTTGGATGCCGTGAAAGGAGACGAAATGACAACCCAATCAGTGCCACATGTAGTATTAGGCAGCAAATCAAATTATACCGTTGCTAAATTTGGCGGCACCAGCGTAGCTAACTTTGCAGCTATGGACCACAGTAGTAAAATTGTAGTAGCAGATAAAAGCGTGCGTATTGTTGCACTAAGCGCCAGCGCAGGAGTCACTAATCATTTAGTTGAGCTATGTAAAATCAACCTTAGTGAAGATGAGCGCCAAGCACATATTAACGGCGTGCTGGCGATTCAGCAGGCTATTTTAGCCGAGTTGAGTTTAGATACCGATTTAGCGCAGGGCTTTGCCCAAACGTTAGCGGCATTTGAAAAACTAGCCAGCCAAACGCTACAAACTAAAGCGCTACATGACGAGCTATTAAGTTTTGGCGAGCGGTTATCAACTTATTTATTTACTCAAGTGCTGCGTTTAAAAGGTTTAAATGCAATACGCTTTGACGTGCGCCAAGTGCTTAAAACCGACAGTCAATTTGGCAAAGCAACTCCTAATGTTGCAGCTACTGCACAAGCAGCAAGCGCATTACTTATTCCGCTTTTAGACGATCAAGTAATTGTTACACAGGGCTTTATTGGCAGCGACGAACACGGCCAAACGACCACTTTAGGGCGCGGCGGATCAGACTACAGTGCTGCATTACTGGCCGAGGCTATTCATGCTAAAAGTGTGCATATTTGGACTGACGTAGTGGGTATTTTTAGTACCGACCCGCGTTTATGTGTAAAAGCCACGCCAATTGCACGCCTTAGCTTTGACGAAGCTGCCGAAATGGCTACCTTTGGTGCAAAAGTATTGCATCCGGCAACTATTTTACCCGCCAGCCGCAGCCATATTAATGTGTTTGTAGGTTCGAGCCGTGAGCCAGAGCGCGGTGGTACTTGGATTGAGCGTGAAAAGTCGCAACTGCCAGGAATTCGCGCAGTAACACAACGTAAAAACCAAATATTACTTACTCTTAAAAGCCCCGAAATGCTATTAGCTAGTGGCTTTTTAGCCCGAGTATTTACTATTTTAAGCGAGTTTAATATTTCGGTAGATTTAGTGACCACTTCTGAAATTAGCGTAGCAATAACGCTTGATAACGCGCCTAATGCATCGCGCCCAGAGCTTGATCAGGGTTGCTTAGATAAACTTGCTGAGTTTTGCCATGTGTCGGTAGAAAACAACTTAACCTTAGTGGCGCTTATTGGCTCAGAAATACAGTTGCGCCAGCACGAAATGAACTTAATGCAGGTATTAAGTGACTTTAATATAAGGCTAATTTGCCACGGTGCAAGTAAGCATAACTTGTGCTTTTTGGTCGAGCAAGGCGAATCCGACAACGTAGTGCAAGCTATTCATAGCCGACTACTCGAAAGCGATTGCGCGGCCTAATATAGCTAAATTAATAAGAGAGCACTGCCAGTCAGTGCTTTTTTCGCTCACTACACTTATATCAAATTCGCCTACCACAGAACTACTGGCATTAAGCTGCGCGCAAGTTAACTCTGTAAACACATTAGGGCTTAGTAACTTGGCAATAGGGCGGCTAGTGGCTTTAGCGAGCGCTTCTTTTAAGGTCCAAATCCTAAAAAAGTGTTTAGCTTGATCCTCTGCATTGGTGGGCTTGGTGATCAGCGCAATTTCATCGGTATGATAAAAATGCTTTGCGAGTTTTTCAAAAGGGCGCTTTGTGCTTATTTTTTCAATATCGAAACCAAACTGGGCTTTTGTAGGGTTAAGTGCAGCGCCAACAAAACCATTAGAATGCGATATACAGGTATTAATAACGGTGTGGCTGTTATTAATGTGTAGCGCTAATTTACTTGTTTGTAGGTTAAACTCTGAGCTTATATTACATGGCTTAATGCCCGCCATATTAGGGTGCGATGTTATAACTAAATACTTAAGTAATAATCGCGTGGCTAAATACTCTTGCTTGGCCGATACGCTTTTACGGCGGTTTATTATTTGCAGCTCAAAAGGGCTTAAATAATCAGGCAAATTAAATTGGCTTATATCGAGCGTTTTAGCGTCAAACAATAAAATAGGGCTTTTATTGTTACTAAAAGGCTGATTAATTTGCAGGGTGTTTTTAAAGTAAAGTGAACTCATAAACGCTCAAAATAATAATAAATTTAATACCGATTACCTGCTTGTATGCATAAGCTGAACATATAGTGAGCGGTTGTTAGTTGTTGTGCGCGCTAGGTACATTTTTATTACTAAGGCGCGATGAAATATGGTTTAATTCACAACAGCTAAAATAATAACAGATTTGTAGGTGTATGACACAAGTGCGTGATGGTTTTCAAAGTCGACTTGGTTTTGTATTGGCCGCCGCTGGCGCAGCGGTAGGTTTAGGTAATATATGGGGTTTTCCTACGCAGGCTGCTAACCATGGTGGTGGTGCTTTTTTGCTGGTTTACTTTATTGTTATATTTTTACTTGCTTTGCCGGCTTTATATACCGAGCTGTATTTAGGGTATTACGCCCAAGCTAATCCGGTAAAAGCACTTAGGCAAGCATGGCAAAATAAAGCCCCTAAAGTAGGCGCGGCTGCAGGTTATATTGGCCTTGGCGGCGCTATTGTAATGCTTAGCTTTTATTCAATAGTGGCAGGGTGGATGCTGTCGTATGCTATTGAACCCGTAACTACATTTTTAGGGTTTAGCGGCGCTAGCGAATTTTTACACAGCGACTCTGCGCTGCGTAATTTTGTGTTTACCCCGCTTATGCTTATTTTAACCGCGAGTATTATTTTAAAAGGGGTTAAATCGGGTATTGAAACCTGGTCACGGCGTTTAATGCCGGTGCTGCTAGTATTGTTAATTGGTTTAATTATTTATATTGCAACGCTTGATGGTGCAAGTGATGGCTTTGCAGCGTATTTAATACCTGACTTTAGCCAAATACTCGACCCTAACTTAATTATTGCAGCTATGGGGCAAGCCTTTTTCTCCTTATCGCTAGGTGTGGGCTGCATGATGATTTACGGCTCGTATTTAAAACCCGGTGCTAACTTACCAAAACTGACTGCCAGCGTAGCACTACTCGATACCAGTGTGGCCTTTTTAGCTGGTTTACTTATTGTGCCTGCTATTTACGTGGCGCAGCACAATGGCGTAGAAGTATTTAGTAACGGTAAATTAATTGGTGAAGGGCAGCTTATTTTTGCCATTTTACCCGCGTTATTTAGCACCATGGGCGATATTGGCTTATTGGTTGGGTTATTGTTTTTTGTATTAATGTCGATAGCCTCGGTTACTTCTACTATATCAACCACCGAAATTCCGGTGGCGTTTTTAGTCGAAAACCACGGTGTTGATCGCACTAAAGCTACGTGGCTAGTTAGTGGCGTAGTGCTAGTGTTTGCCAGTTTAATAATACTTAATTTTGATTGGTTATTTGGCTTGGTTATTATGGTATTTACCCAGTACCAATTACCGTTAATGGGATTGTTTTACTTTGTTACTGTGGGCTGGTTATGGCAGCGCGGTAACAAACTACACCAGGCAACTAGCGGCGCGCATTACTGGTTTGCTCAGTACATACGTTTTGTTTGCCCAATATTAATGACCTTGGTATTTGCCAATGTGGCGTTTAGTAGTTAAGCGTTACTGCAAGTTATAAATAAAACGGGAGCTTTTGCTCTCGTTTTGCTTTGTTATTTAGCTGTTAGCAATAACTGATTTTCAATTGCCTGCTTTAACGTTTCTGGCTTGGTGCGCGGTGCATAACGGGAAACAAGTTGGCCTTGCGAATTAATTAAAAATTTAGTGAAGTTCCACTTTATTACTCGCCCTTGCGAAATACCTCTGGTGTGCTGCTTTAAGTAATTAAACAAGGGGTGAGCTTCTGGGCCGTTTACCATTACTTTGGCAAATATTTCAAATGTGGTATTAAATTGCGCTTGATAAAAGCTGTTAATGGCTAAATTATCAAGCGGCTCATTTTGGCCAAATTGATTGCACGGAAACGCTAAAATGGTAAATCCACTGTTTTTATAGTGCTGATACAGCTTTTCTAAAGCGGTTAACTGCGCCGAAAAATGACATTCACTGGCAATATTTACAATAAGTAGCGTTTTGCCTTTTAACTGCTTAAAAGAAAAAAGCTCCCTGTTACAACACTCTGCGTTAAATTGATAAATACTATCCATAGATCACCTACTTAATTTCCTATTAAATAAACTTTATAAAGACTTCATTCGCTTTTTTATCAACCGATTGACATAATCAGGCATGGTTTTTAAGTTATCAGTTTAATAGGTCATTTTTATGTCAATGAAAGTAGCATTTATAGGTTTAGGCGTAATGGGTTACCCAATGGCGGGGCATTTAGCAAAAGCAGGGCACAGTGTGTGCGTTTATAACCGTACTCAAGCTAAAGCTCAAAAGTGGGCTAACGAATTTAGCGGCAACTTTGCAGCCACTCCACGCGAAGCTGTAAACGGTGCCGACATTGTATTTATGTGTGTGGGTAACGACGACGATTTACGCTCGGTAGTATATGGCGAAAACGGGGTATTAGCCGGTATTAAAGCAGGCAGTATTTTGGTCGATCATACTACTACTTCAGCTACAGTGGCGCGCGAAGTGGCAGCAAAAGCGGCGTTATTAAAAGTCGACTTTATTGACGCGCCAGTATCGGGTGGTCAAGCTGGCGCCGAAAATGGCGTGCTTACAGTAATGGCTGGTGGCAGCGAAACTGTATTTGCTAAAGTGCAGCCTGTTATGACGGCATTTAGTCGTTTCAGCCAATTGTTAGGTGGCGTAGGCTCAGGACAATTATGTAAAATGGTTAATCAAATTTGTATTGCGGGTGCAGTACAGGGCTTAGCCGAAGGCTTACATTTTGCAAAGCAAGCAGGGCTTGATGGTGAAAAAGTAATAGAAACTATTTCTAAAGGCGCTGCCGGTTCGTGGCAAATGGAAAACCGTTACAAAACCATGTGGGCAGGAGAATACGACTTTGGTTTTGCAGTTGATTGGATGCGTAAAGACTTAGGCATAGCGCTAGATGAGGCGAAAAATAACGGTGCAACGCTAGCAATGACAGCCACAGTAGATGGGTATTACGCCGATGTGCAAGCATTAGGCGGTGGCCGCTACGATACATCAAGCTTACTTGCACGCATTGAAGCACAGCATAAAAAATAACGTTTACGTTGAGCCCGTAAAGTGATTTATTCACAAAGAGGTTAAGAGACGCTGCGCTTTTAGAGAAAGTGATAGATCTAAAAAGATCATTGTTGGTTTTATGTCTTCTCATTTACTTAAAACAAAAAACGCGACGCTTTAGTTATAAAGCGTCGCGTTTTTATATGCGTTGTATAAGTACGTCTAAACCAAATTACATGCTTTGTGCATAGTTATATAAGGCTTTTAAAATGGTTAGGTTTTTTTCACTGTCGTCATGCTCATGGGCTAAATTTTCAAGCGTGATCATAAAGTCTTGAGCGTTAATTGAGGGTTGATCTTCCCCGTGCATTAACTTGTTTTGACAATACTGACGCCATTGATCCAGCTCTTGCTGGTTAAGCGTTTGCGGCCAGTTACGAGCGCGGTATCTAAACAATAAAGTATTAAACTTTTTATCTTCAAAATCGAGTTTTAAATCGGCTAAGTCTTCGGGTTTTGCATCGCGAATAATCGCAAATTTAGCTTTGTCAGCATGGCTAGTAAACCCATCGTAAAGTAAATAGTCAACGTTAGTTGTTGCGCTGTAATCGCCTTGCTCGTTAAACACCTCAGTTACTTTATCGCGCAGCTCGCTATTGCCTTTTAACACCGCCAGGTTTTTTAAACATTGCTCGCGGTCAATGCCTAAACGCGCTGCATTTTCAGGTAATAACGTTTTAGCAGGTGCTAAAATAGGGCACTTGTTTAAATGCACTAGTTTTAATCCTACTGGTAACTCGTCTTCAGCTAAATCAATACGCTTGGTATATAAACGTTTACGTAATTGCTCAACACTTAAATCAATAAGTACTTGTGGGCTTTGAGTTAAATCAAAACAAATTACGGCATTTTTATTTACCGGATGATAGCTCATAGGTGCAACCCAGCTAGTACAGCCTTGCGTTGCTGGAATGCGTGAGCTGGTATGCACAAGCGGGGTCATGTTAAATACATCAACCAACTCAGCTAAGGCTTTTTTACCACGTAAACTAAAAAAGAAGTTATACAGCTTTGGCTGCTTGTCTTTTATTAGTTTAGCCAATGCAATAGTAGCGGTTACATCGCTTAGTGCATCGTGCGCCGCAGCGTGTTCAATACCGTTGGCAACGGTTAAATGCTCTAACTTAAAGCTTGGACTACCGTCTTCTTTTAACGGCCATTCAATGCCCTCTGGGCGCAGTGCATAACAAGCACGTACTAAATCAATAATGTCCCAACGGCTATTGTTGTTTTTATATTCGCGCTCGTACGGGTCGTAAAAGTTACGGTAAAAGCTATAACGGCTTACTTCGTCATCAAACCGAATACTGTTATAACCGGCAACACAGGTATTTGGCACACTAAATTGTGCATGAATTTTTGCTATAAATTCAGCCTCAACCAAGCCTTTTTTCATCGCAACTTGTGGCGTAATACCGGTAATTAAACACGCCTCAGGGTGCGGTAAGTAATCCGCCTGCGGTTTACAGTATTCAATAAGCGGCTCACCAATAATATTTAAATCAAGATCGGTACGAACACCCGCAAACTGGCTCGGCTTATCCTTTTGCGGACTAGCCCCCCAAGTCTCGTAGTCGTGCCAATAGATTGTTGCTTGATTTTGCTCTTGATATGCCATGCGTAAAACCTTGAGTAGTTAACTTTAAAGCGCCAAAAATAGCGCCAAGTTACTAAAATTATGAATTATTTAGATTATGGCATATGGGCGGGGTAGTTTATAGGTTTGAGCGAGAAAATGGTTTGTACAAGGGCTTTAAAGGCTCCATATGAAATTTTAAGCCAATGGTTTTTTCATAGAACATTAAAAAACTAAAATATTATATTAGTAAGTTGTTTTATAGTGTTTTATTTATATTTAGAGTAAATTATCTGAGAATTAAAATGTTATAGGTAGAGCTTAAATGGATTTTGAATATATTAATGAAGGCGAGTTAAACATTCTTGCGAGAAATAAGAGGCTAGATAAGTTTAGTACATTAAAGGCAATTGATTTACTCAAGTATGATGGACTTTTCATGAGTGAATTCAATAAACTAACATTACATGGTAAAAGAGTTATCTCAATAAAAGAGCCTGGAAGTTATCTACTGTTAAATTATCTATCCCAAATGCTAAATAATGTTTCTAATTCAAAGCAGTCAGATAAAGATTTAATAATTAGAACTATCATTCAATTGTTACAAGAAAAAACAACCAAATTTATTTATAGACTAGATATAAAAAAGTTTTATGAGTCAATACACCCTGAAATTATGTATAACCAAATTTCACAAGATATGAGAATCTCACCAAATTCTAAAAAGTTGATTTTATTATATTTGAATAGTGTTGAAAGTAATGGTTTTGAGGGAATTGGCAGGGGTACTTCCTTAAGTGGCAGCTTAGCTGAATATTTTTTAGAAGATTTTGATAAAAATGTAAAGAAAATTGAAGGGATCTATTTCTACGCAAGATTTGTAGACGATATAATAATTTTTAGTTTTAATGAGATTCTCAATATCCAAGAAAAGCTAACAAGCCTTTTACCTTCAGGGCTGACTTTCCATAGCAAAAGTGAGAAGTTCCAAGAGATTAGAATCGACGATGATAAAGAAAAAAAGTTTAATTATTTAGGTTACAGTTTTGAAGCAAAAAAATCTAAACTAAGTAAAATTGATATATCAGAAAATAAAGTGAAAATATAAAAAATAGGATAGTAAAATCACTTTTATCTTTTGGTGAAGATCGAGATGAAGAGTTGCTTTTAAAAAGGTTGAAGTTTATCACAGGAAATCGGAGAGTTGAGTTCAGGAATGGTAGAAGCTTTAACTTAGGTCTTTATTATAGTTATAAGTACATTGATATTACTGATTCCCTATCTTTAAAAGAAATTGATAGATTTTATAGGAATGCTCTATATTCAAAAAAATCTAGAATTAAACGGTTAATTAAAATTGAAGAAATTGAAAAGAAAAAACTGAATTTCGTCAAAAACCTCTCATTCAAAAATGCATTCATAAGTAAGCCAATATATTCATTTGAGGACATCAAAATAATAAAAAGGTGCTGGTCCAATGCTCAATAAAATAAACCAAGATGATAGTTTGAGAGTGTTGGCAACAGAGGTCACACCTTTTGAAACACCTTTGCTTTTTTCTAATACTGGCTTTTATAAAAATTATAAAGAGAAAGATAATATACCTAGTTTTTTAGTCGGGCTTATCGAACAAAAAGCAGAGGATTACTCAATCCCTTTTAATTTTAAAATTGATAAAGATGCTAACTCACATAGAGTTCTGTCATTGATCCATCCTTCTTTGCAACTAGATGTAGCTTCATTCTATGATGTGTTTTCATCGAGAATATTAAACTCATGTTCTGTAAGTGATTTTTCTATAAGGTACCCATCAAAAAAAGCTTCAAGGTACTATACTAGTGAGCACGCTTATACCGAAGAGCACTTAAAATCAGACGTAGTTGAGTTTGAATTGGAAAATAATCAGTATCAAAACTCATATTTCTCATACAAAAAATTTCAACATATAAATTTCTTTACTAGCTCTACTGAGTTTTTGTATTTAGAAGAGAAGTTTAAATTTTTATTAAAGCTTGATGTGCAAGCATGTTTCGATTCAATTTATACACATTCAATATGCTGGTCAGTTAAAGATAAAAAATTCGCTAAGAATAATACGAAAAAGAACCTCAAAACTTTTGAAAATGAATTCGACAGCCTGATGTCTAAGATTAATTATAATGAGACAAATGGGATTATAACTGGGCCTGAATTTTCAAGAATATTTAGTGAGGTGATACTCCAAGGGATAGATTCTGAAATTTATAAAAATTTAGAGAAGTTAAATATAATCTGTGGAGTAGATTATGAGTTAAGAAGGTACGTTGATGATTATTTTTTATTTTCAAATAATCTAGATAAGTTAAATATAATTGAAAGGGAAATTATTGATGTGCTTCACTACTATAAGCTTTCAGTCAATAAGAGTAAGCGAGTTTTTCAGGAAAGACCATTTTACACATCTAAAGATATTGCTATTGACAAGGTTAGGGAGTTAATAAAATCAGTTAATAACAAAATTACAGAGCTTAAGCCCATGGGTGATAAGTTTATTAGGCTTCCCTCTATGAAGAGAATAAAAAGAGAAAATGTGGTCCCTCAATTTATCAGAGATGTAAAGTCTGTTATAAAAGAAGTAGGTGTTGGCTTACTGGATATTACAGCGTATATACAAAAATCACTTGGTAAACTTATTTATTCCGCGATTGATAAGTATCAGTTTCACTCATTGAAAATTTCAAATGATGATTTTGAATATTTTGCTTCTTACTTTGATATCATACTGTACTTTTATTCTTTGGATAGAAGAACTTCAACTTCCTTCTCATTTTGCCAGTTAATAATAACTCTTAATGATTTTTCTAAAAGGAAGTCTTTAATTTACTCTCACTATTTTAGAGATAAGCTTTCTCATTATTTACAATTAAAAATATTACAGATTGATCATGAATGTGAAGAAGGCATGAAAATAGAAGTTTACAATTTGGCTTTAACACTTGAATACATATCAGAAAATATCCAAGAAAGCCTACCTAGTATTAGTTTTAATAAGCTCAATGAGTTAAAGAGCTATAATTATTTTGATTTTATATGTTTGATGTATATTGCTGGTAAAAATAAATCATTATCTCATTATATTCCAACTTTGACTATTAAAGCTGAAACTTATATGGAGAACATTATCAATGATATTGGCTTTAAATCTGCAGAATTAATACATATGTTATTAGATTATTTAAGCTGTCCATTTATAAGTTCGATAAAAAAAATCAACTACCTTAAAAAGATTATTGTTATTGGTGAGCTTAAAAATCAATTGTCACGAAAAAATGTAAAATTCTCAAAGGATAACGTGTCTTTAGAGGCTGAATTACAAGTAATTATTGATTATTCAACTAACCGTTATTGGTTCTCAAACTGGGATAAAGTAGATATATGGAACTTATTGATGAAAAAACAGTTGAATCCGACATATTGATCAATGTATTGTTATCCAGAACCTAGTATGAAGTAGTGTCGTTTAATAGCACGCTAGTTCTGCTTTCCCCATGTGGGAATCCGCCCGAGACAAACTCTTAGGGTTGGCCGAAAGGCACACACAAAAGGTTTGTGACGGCTACCATCGATGGTGGCCGTCAAATTTAATGCTCACCTTTTTCTAATCCTTTCGTCAATGGCTTAAGCAAACCACCAACTTTCTCTAATCATAAGAAAATAAACACTGTCCTACTTTGCTCATTTCGTGCCTTAGCCGAAATGATTAAAGTTGAAGTAAATGGCTTTGACGTTGAATACGAGCTAGCTGGTGAAGGTAAGCATATTATTTTACTTGAAGCGGGTGGTTCTGCAGGTTTAAGTTATTGGGATCCGATTTTCGAATTACTTACCCAACACGCTAAAGTGCTCAGGTACTCCCGTATTGGTAATGACGGTTCTGCGCAAATAAAAAACAATAGCTCAGAGGAATATGCAGCAGAGGCTTTGCTGCAATAAAGCTTGATGATGTGAAAAATGGAATGTCGAGTCAGTATTTAGGTTTTGGACAAAACGTCCACTCCCTGATTACTCTAACATTAGCTTTTTATTTTTGGTGAGTATTAAAAAAGCCGCTAATTGGCGACTTTCAGAAAGCTTATATTAACTACATGCTTGTGCTTTTTTAATCATTTCATTTTGTTCAGCAATTGTTTCTTTAATCACTTTATCAAAAAACTTACGTTTTTCTCTTGAAGATGCGTTACGAACGAAGTCTGAGAAAGGTGTAGACTTAATTTTTTCGCGTTTATTTTCAAACATAGTCATACCCCTATTATTTACTCTTGTTATAGCTTCTAATGAAGTGCGATTGTACTTTTTGCCAAGTAACAGGTCAATATGAGTAAAAGGGGAGTGGCTCAAATCTTGGCTTCATACATACACAAAATCCCATAAAACAGTTTAAATCCACATTAGGTAGCTTTTTGCTTTATAAAGTATGAAGATTTAAAATCACTAATTGTCCCATTATTAATGTCAGATATCAGTATTTTGACTATGCTAATTTAACGCCAACAAACGTAACCTTATAATTAAACAAGCGCTATTCTTCTGTCTTGCTCGTTTTGAGCAAAAGTTATTACATATATATTGAGGCTTAAATTATGGCATCAGCAACTGGCCTAACCGTACTTGATATAAGTGCTATATTTTTATCGATTACCGCATTACTAACCTATGTTAATCATCGCTTTATTGGTTTACCTACAACCATTGGCGTTATGGTTATTTCTATGTTGGTATCGATTGCTGCAATATTCTTGGGCTTTTTAGGGTTTGATCAGCTAATAGATTACGAAGTTAGTTTGCTTGAGCAATTAGATTTTACGGAGGTTTTGCTCGATGGCATGCTTTCAATGTTGCTTTTTGCCGGTGCTTTGCACGTTAATGTAAGCGATTTAAAGCGTTATAAACTGCCTATTGGTATTTTGGCTTGTGTGGGCACTTTGTTGTCTACCGTTATGATTGCAGCAGCCCTTTATTATATGTTGCCCTTGCTGGGGTTTAGCTTGCCATTTATTTGGTGTTTATTATTTGGCGCTTTAATATCGCCAACGGATCCTATTGCTGTGATGGGAATTTTACAATCTGCTGGTGCTCCTAAAAGTATTGAAACTGTGATTGCTGGTGAGTCGTTATTTAATGACGGTATTGGCGTAGTTATTTTTGTACTTTTGTTGGGGATTTTGTCTAGCGGTGATATTCCAACAACTTATTATGTAGCAAATACGCTGGTAGTAGAGGCTGGTGGCGGTATTGTTTTTGGTTTAGTGCTGGGCGGTATTTTGTATTACTTGCTAAAAAGTATTGATAGTTACCAAGAAGAAGTACTACTGACCTTAGCTGGTGTTATTGGTGGTTATGCGCTTGCAAGCCATTGGCATCTGTCGGGGCCGCTTGCAATGGTAATGATGGGGCTGATGGTTGGTAATCATGGTCGCAATTTAGCTATGAGCGACAAAACTCGCCATTATGTTGATTTGTTTTGGGAGCTAATAGACGAAATTTTAAATGCAATTTTGTTTGTTTTGATTGGGCTTGAAGTAGTAATGATAATTTACTCAGGTAATTTATTTATTGCCGCAGGTTTAACCATTTTAATTGCTCTACTAGCACGGCTTATTGTAGTTGGCATTACCACCACAACTTTTAGGGAACAGCTAGAATTGCCTACGGGGGCTTGGAAGGTTTTGACGTGGGGCGGTTTGCGCGGCGGGATTTCGGTGGCATTAGTACTTCAGCTACCTACAGGCTCCGAACGCGATATTTTATTGGCACTGACCTACGCAGTTGTGGTGTTTTCTATTTTAGTGCAAGGCTTAAGTATTGGTAAAGTTGCGAAAAGTATTCGTTAGATACAAATAATATGAAACGCTAATCCGCCGAAGAATAATAGCCACCCAGTCAATTTACTTTTTTGTAAAATATTTCAGATTACTTAGTATAACTTTAACTACGTACCACTAGACTAAAGTCTATAGGTTAGTTTAATTCACCTATCGAGTTTATTTTAATCGTTTGTCGATTTTGTGTTAATTCTCTAAAGTTCAGTTGTCGGCAACAAGCACGACTTAACTAATAGGACTATGACCATGAAATTAACACTTATCAAAACTATCGCTCTTAGCTCACTACTTACATGTTCAGCTGCTGCAATGGCTGAGCAAAGTGATTACAAATTAATGGTTATTGAAACCGCAACTGCACCACAGCAGTTGGAGCAATCGTTTAACAGCTGTGCGCTTAACGTTAAGTCAAAGAATTACGCTGAAGCTGAAGCCGTGTGTACACAAGCAATAGCACTATTAAATAATGCACAAGGTTCTAAGTTTAAACTACGCCAGCTTACATCGTACGCGTTAAGTAACCGTGGTGTTGCACGCTTAAAAGCAAATAACGAAACTGCTGCAATCGCTGATTTATACGAGGCAGTGCAGCTTAATAAAAACGCACTTGTATCTCATAATTTAACGCGCGCTAAACAAGAGCTATCTTTATAAAAAGCATAAATAATAAAGAGTGATGCCTTTCTAAAGTATTCTTATTAATTGTGAACAACAAAAAATGCCGCTCATTTTACTGAGCGGCATTTTTGTATCACTAATTTATGTGGTTGCTAGCTTAGCCTGCAACGGGTGTACTGCCTGTTGGAATGTCTTTCATGCTTTTAATTAGCATGTAAATACAGGTGGTGGCTAAGCAGCCGCCTAAATAAAGTAAAATACCATCGCTTGCATCAGAGAAGTTAGCTGCAAGCATTGGGCCTAGCACAGAGCCTAGGCTGTAGCTTAAAAGCATGATTTCGGTTGCTGATACAATTTTAGCCATAGGCAAAGAGTCGCAAGCGAGCGTAATGGCAATAGGGTAAAGTGCGTAATACCATGATGCCGATCGCTCAATACCATTCAAGCCGATCACTTTTTTGTCTGTCAGTAGACCTCAGTAAAATCTAACTTGAGTGATCGGCATCAGTCAAGAAATTTAGTTTTTTTCGCATCGACTCGCCTTTTAATTCCAACTTTATCGCCCCGTGCACAAGCCTATCTAGAATCGCATCCGCGTGTGTCGATTCTCCGATCATTTCATACCAATTTTCTATCGGTAATTGACTCGCTATTAAGGTCGATTTTGTATCATATCTTGCATCAATTAATTCCAGTAAATCACTCCGTTGTTGAGCCGTTAATGGCTCTAATCCCCAATCATCTAAGATCAGTAAATTGGCAGAGCTAAGCTTGTTGATCAGTTTTCGATAACTACCATCGGCTTGCGCTAGAAACATCTTTTCTAATAGCTCTTTGAGCCTAAAATAATAAACGCTACTCCCTTGTTGGCAGTGGTTTTGACCAAGCGCGCAAGCGAGATAAGTTTTGCCACAACCTGTTGCTCCTGTGATCAAGATGTTTTGGTGAAGACGAAGCCATTCACCTTGTGCTAATGAACGGATCTGAGCTTTATCGAGTTGTCGTGCTGCGCCATAGTTGAGTTGGGCAAGTGTGCCGCCAACTCTGAACTTTGCTTGTCGCGTTAGGCGATCTATTTTACGCTGATCACGCTGCGTTATTTCATGTTCAAGCAATAAACTTAGCCGCTCTTCGAAGCTTTGTTCAACGTATAAATTGGGTTGCTCGTATTGCTGCAATAGCGCATCACGTATGCCGCTTAGCTTTAAATTACTTAACTGATTATTAACTTGTTGATTGATATTTTGCATAAGTCTTCCTATGGTTTGTTAATTTTTATTAATGGTAATAGTGGTTGCCACGGATATTTTTATGATCAATATCTTGTAGTAAATCACCTTGAGCTTGTGGCAAGGGTTGTTTATCCAAGCCTTTTTCTAAGATACTCTTTACTTGTTTAACGCGAGTAACACCTGTGGTTAATGCGCGATGACAGGCGGCTTCAAGACGTTGATCACTAAACTTTTTACCTAGGCTTAATAACCCCATACAAGCACGGTAGCTTTGCTCTGGATGTTTTTTAGCTTGCATCAATTGCATAACAAACTGCTCAGTTGATGTGCCAAATTTACTCGCCCAGCGTTCGAACCGCTGTGGTGTCCATTGTTGCTGCTTTTGATGAGCGATAGGCATATGCAGATCAAGCGTGGTGTGCGCACCTTCTCGGTATGATCTGGGGTGAACAGCGACTCGTATGCCTTGATGGTAGAGTGTCACCAACTTCCCGGAGGCATGGGCTTCAAGCTTTTGTTTAATTAAGGTATGTGGCACTGAGTAGTAGTGCTTTTCAATTTCCACATGATAATCAATATGCACGCTCACCTGTTTTACTAAGGTATAGCTGTAAGGCTGTGTGGGCAGTGGTTTGAGTGCAGGTCTGTCGATAGCATCAAACTGACTGAGCCGTGAGCCAGGATGCTTTTTCATTTTACGTTGATTTAAATCGACCAGTAATGCTTGTATTTTCAGGTTCAATTGACGCAAGCTAAAGAAGGTTTCATTGCGAAGGCGCGCCATTATCCAACGTTCAACAATTTGCACACCCACTTCAGCCTTAGCCTTATCCTTTGGTTTATAGGGTCTAGCGGGCACAATGACCGTATCGTAATGTGTCGCTAGTTGTTGGTAGGTTGGATTTAAGTCAGGCTCATATCGACACGGTTTGGTGACGGCACTTTTAAGGTTGTCAGGAATTATTAGCTCAGGAACACCGCCAAGAAACTCAAAACAACGGGCGTGACTCATCACCCAATCTTCGAGTTTCTGGCTGTAAGTCGCTTCGGCATAGGTATAATTTGATGCACCCATGACCGCAACGAACACTTGTGCAGTACGACATTCGCCTGTACTTGTATCGACAATACTCATGGTTGGGCCACAGTAATCCACAAACAGTTTTTCACCTGCTTTATGATTTTGTCGCATGGAGGGTTTTTGGCATTTAAGCCATGCCTTGTACTGACGGCAGAAGTGAGTGTAACTGTAAAAACCTTCCGCGTGCCGCTCTTTGTATTCTTCCCAAAGCAGCAACAACGTCATGGTTTTAGGCCGAAGCTCTTGCTGAACTAACGACCAGTCAGGAATGGTAAAGCCCTTTAATCGAGGCTTTGTTTTGAAGAACGCTTGTTGCAGAGCGTGATCATCCCACTTCTCATCAAGCGGCCAGTAAGTAATATCTAACTCTGCTGATTTACAGGCATATTTAGACACGATTGAGGGTGAAACAGATAAGCTTGTTGCTATCTGACGATGACTGAGTTTACAGCTGTATTTTAGTCTTAAAATCTCTTTAAGTTTACGCATTGAAATAGGTGCCGTTGGCATGGTCATTCTCATCATCAAAAATGAAAAAGAATAACGGTTAAAAACACCTACTGGCTAGACAAAAACGTGTACAAATTGAACGATACCATTCAAGCCGATCACTCAATACCATTTTGACCGAAAAGTGATCGGCATCGATGATATTGAGTGATCTCGATGGATGGTATTAGGTGATCGGCTTAGATAGTATTAGGTGATCGCGATGCATGAGAATATGCATAAAGTGCAAAACTTGCTGCCCCTAACACTAAGTAGCTAACAACTAAGCCGCTAAAGCTGGTTGTTTGCAATATACCTAACACGCTTGCAGCACCTAAAAAGCAAAACATTGCCATGAGTAAGTTTTTACCCATACGAGTAGATAAGTAACTTACCAGTGGCTGTACTAACATGCCGCCAAGAATAATAATTGCCATTAGCAAACCTGTGTATTGAGCTTGCTCGCTTTGTGCTGCGATATATACAGGCATTAATCCGTAAATTGGCCCCAGTAATAGCCCCGACGCTAAGCAACCTAATATTGCTGGGCGGCTAAGGGTTTTAATTTCTTTTAATGGCAGTTTTTGTAGCTCTTGGCTATCTGGTTGGCCTGATGTAATTAATAACGGTGCTAAAATTGCTAGCAATAATAAACCAACTACAAATAAGTACGGCACAGCGCCTACCGTGCCTAGCGGTGCAATAGCAAGTTGGCCTACTGCGCTGCCGCCATAAAGCGAGGTCATGTAAAGGCCTAAACGTTTAGCACGAGCTTTAGGCGTGTTGGTCATTAATAACCACGACTCAACCACCACAAATACACCTGCAACGGCCATACCGGCAACAAAACGCGCCATTAACCAAACCCCAGCTTTAGGCATAACTAGCTGAGCAAGAACACTTAAAATTAATAAATTAAGAAATAAAATAAAAGCAAACCTGTGGCCTATTTTTACTACTATGCGTTCAATGCATGTAGCGCCAATAAGTAAGCCAAAATAAAATACACTCGCTAGCCATGGAGCAAGATCTACATCGAGTTTAAATGCCGATAGCGATAGCGGGATCAGGCTCATTAAAAAGCCAGAAGCTATAGCAAAAAAAGACAAACCGATAACAGGTGCTAACGGGTTATTTGACTTGCTAGTAGCAACGAATTCTATCATTAGAATTATCCGATTTTAAGGTCATAAATAAACGCTGTTTACCGACTCTGTTTTAAGGCGATTATTTATTGTTGGTTGATTTTGCGGCGAATGTAGGACTCTTTTGAAAGGAAGTAAAGTGATTTTTTATTAATCAATGAAAATAAATTTTTAACTGCACAATTACGTAAAATAAGCGCACAATTGCGACGTGTTTGTGTTTTAAACGTATTAAAATTGTATGATTTTTGTTATTTTATTTACTTGGTTTAATGCGGTAAAGGCAATAAATTTAAGCCATTGAGCAAACCATTAGTAAGCGTTTTTAAGTTTTAAATAGTGGCGGCACAACAAATAAAAGTAACAGCCTTTAAAACGATTACTTTTATGTGTTGTAAATGAGCGGCTTTAATTTATGCAGCTGAGTTTAAAATTAAACGTTTGATTACTGCATTAGCAGCGCTAATTGATGATACAAACCAATACCGATTAAAACATTAAACGGAAAAGTAATACCTAAAGAGCACAGCATAGCAAGGCCAATATTTGCTTCTGGAATGGCGGCTTTTATTGCTGCAGGCGCTGCAATGTATGAGGCACTGGCAACTAGGCTACCTAAAACTACAATTGAGCCCATTTCAAGGTGTAAAAGTGTACCGACTGCTACGCCAAGCGTGCCCAAAAATAAAGGGGTAATAATAGCAAATAAAGCTAACTTCCAATGATGCCAAGGCACAGGGCGCAAAGTTTGCGCTGCGGTTAAACCCATTTCAAGTAAAAATAATGCCAGTACAACCTTAAAGCCGTTAGTTAATAAGCTGGTAACTTGGCTACCTTGTTGCGTGCCGTACATTATGCCAATAATTACACCGCCAACGAGTAAAATAACGCTTTTATTGGTTAGCGCTTCGTGCCAAACCGCTTTTAAAGACAGCTTTTTAGTTGGCGCACTTTCTTTATTAAATTTTCTATATATTAGCAGGCCAACAATAATAGCCGGCAGCTCTAGCATCACTAAATATAAAGTTACTTCAGCGCCTACAACCAAACTAGACGACTCTGCGTAGGCAAGCGCAACAGCAAATGTACCCGCACTAACAGAGCCATAATGCGCCGCAATACTGGCACTATTAGCATAAGAAAGTGTAATAACGTACTTTAAAATAGGGTACAGCATTAAAGGAATAAGCCCCCCAAGCAGCATAATGGCCCCCATTTCTGGGAGTAGCTGCCAATTTAAATTACCGTGTAAAACCATCCCGCCTTTTAAACCAATAGTAAGCATTAGCAGTAAGCTTAGGGTTTCGTAAGTGGCTTTGGGTATAGCAAGATCAGAGTGTATAAGTCCGGCGATTAAACCTAATATAAAAAACATAACAACAATATCGGGCACGGTGTTTCCTAGCTGTAAAATTAAGTGGCGCTATTGTAGAGAAAACTTTGTATAGTAAATAATAAAATGAACAGTGGTTATATATAGATAATTATCTATGAGGTGGGTATGGATTTAAGGCATATATCGTTTAGATTACTAGAAGTGTTTATGAGTGTAGTAAAAACCCGTTCGTTAAGTGAAACAGCAAGGCAGCTTTATTTAACGCAACCTACTGTTTCACTACAAATAAAACGCTTACAAGAAGAAATAGGAGAGCCACTAATAACTATGCAACAGCAAAAGTTACAGGTAACCGAGGCTGGCCTTGAGCTATTTAGAACCTGCAAGCAGGTGTTTGCTCATTTTGAAGATTACCAAGATTTTTTAGCCGAATTACGTGGAGGCGAGCGAGGGCGATGTAAAATTGCCATGGTAAATACGGCGCAATATATTTTACCTAAATTACTCGGCCCTTATAGTAATTTGCATCCGCATGTAGAGTTACCGCTGGAAATAGGCAATCGCGAAGAGGTATTAGCCCGCTTTGAGCGTGGAGAAGACGACATTTACGTTTTTAGCCACCCACCATCGTTAGAGCAAGCCCAAGCTGCTCGGTTTTTACATAATCCATTAGAATTTATAGTGCCTAATAATCATCCTCTATTGAATAAAAAAAACGTAACGTTGGCGGACTTAATGCCATATCGATTTTTACTGCGTGAAAACGGATCTGCCACACGTATGCTATTTGAAAGTGAGCTACAAAGTAGGGGCTTAGTGCTTAGCGACGGCGTACAAATGGCGAGTAACGAAGCCATACGAGTTGCAGTATCGTCGGGTATGGGAATTAGCTTGCTGTCGCATCATGTTTTACCTAAAGGTGATAATAGCTATACAAAACTGCATGTTATCGACACCGATATAGCCAGCCAATGGTACTTTGTAATGCGTACCGACAGACACATTTCGCACGCAGCGCGCAGCTTTTTAAAGTTTGCCCAAGCTAATTTAGAGCATTACCTCGATACAAAATGGGTGCGTAATGAACTTCATACATTACATTTAGAATCTAAAACTTAAATTAAATAAGCAGTCGTTATGCTGCAATATAACTACTTATAATAGTTATATTGCTATCAATACATAGTTATAAAACACCCTTAATAACTTATTTATTATTTTGGTTTTATTTTAAATAAAGCTAAGTAAGGTTTAAGTTTAGATTTTGTTAGGGCTCTTTTGCTTAGTTGGAACCAAAATTGCTGCATAGCTTGTAACACAACAATGGGTTTGAGCTAATGACAACAATAACGTTTAAAAATCAATACAGTAACTATAACTCCTCTAGTGTAAATAAAGCGGCAAGCCCAAGCGAAGTTGCGGCAACCAATCCCCCCATTGATGAAAAAACAAGTGATGTTAAAGGCATAAACTCAGTCCCTAAAGAGCAATCATTTTTAGAAAAAGCCCAAGAAGCGCTTGTTTATCAGCGTTTAGGTGTAAATAAAGACAAAATAGACGAGTTAAAAGCGGCAATAGAGGAGCTGACTAAAGAGTTACAAGCGCAAGGCGCTGATCTTGATGTAATTGCAGATAAAATTAACGAACTTGAAAAAATGCTTGAGCAAGAATACCAACAAGGACGCGATCGAATGGATATGAAACCTCAGCATGAGGCGGGTAAAATAATTTCTGCACTTGTTTAATTTATATAATATTGAATAGTTTACATTGTTATTGTGCTTACTTTTGCTAAGGTAAAAACTTATAACAAAAATAAACAAGGATTACTAATGAAAACCCTGCAGCAGCAACTAGGTAACTACGGGCTTTATCACCGCTCAAAACGCAATGTACTCACCCACCTGCTAGGCATTCCGCTCATTGTATTTGCCGTATTGTGTTTATTGGCGCGCATTCAGATCCCGTTGGGTGGCCTTGTTATAGATGGTGGACAACTTATTGTATTTGTATCAGTTGTGTACTATTTAATGTTAAGTGTGTCGTTGGGCCTTATTATGGCTGTGCTATTAACTATGTTACTTGTTGGCGCGCAACCTATTGCAGCCATGGCATTTACGCCTTGGTTAACGATTAGTATAGGGCTGTTTGTATTTGGTTGGATTTTACAGTTTGCTGGCCACTATTTTGAAGGTAAAAAACCCGCGTTTATAGATGATATATCGGGGCTTATTATTGGCCCTTTGTATGTAACTGCAGAGCTATTATTTATGTTGGGCTGTTATAAAAAGCTAGAGCAACAAGTAACCGACATTGCTGGCCCAACTAAGCCATAAAACAATAACAAACGTGCTGTAACTAAAGCATAAAAATACGGTAACAAAGTATGGATTATAATAATAAAACAGTGTGGATCACCGGTGCGTCATCGGGCATAGGTAAGGAGCTGGCAATACAGTTTGCAGAGCTGGGCGCTAGCGTTATTTTATCGGCGCGTAATGTTGACAAACTGACAGCGCTTAAGGCTGAACTAAAAGGAGAAGGGCATTTAATATTGCCACTCGATTTAGCAAAGCCCGAAGAAGTATTGAGTAAAGTTACCGCGGCAATAAATGAGTTGCCCGCAATCGATATTTTAATTAATAACGGCGGGATATCGCAGCGTAGTTTATTTTTAGAAAACGACTTTAAAGTGTATCGCCAATTAATGGAGGTTAACTATTTTGGTTTAGTGGCGTTAACTAAAGCGGTATTGCCCTCTATGGTTGCAAGAAAAAGTGGCTCGGTTGTGGCTATAAGTAGTGTGGCAGGAAAGGTAGGCTCTAAACTAAGAACCGGTTACTCAGGCACTAAATTTGCAGTGGTGGGGTTTATGGATTGCCTACGCGCAGAGGTAAAAGAGCATAACATTCATTGTTTAACAATTTGCCCAGGTTTTATAAAAACCGCGATTGCGTACAACTCATTAAACCCGCAAGGTGTTGCACAAAATAAATCTGAGCAAGCTATAGAAAATGGCATGGATGTTAAAGTAGCCGCATCAAAAATGATTAACGCTATTAATAGCAAAAAAGATGAAGTGATTGTTGGCCAAGGCTTAAGTGGTTGGGCTCCTACCATTAAACGCTTTTTTCCGCGTTTATTTAACCGTTTAACAGCAAAAGTTAACTTTAAATAATACTAAAATTTAATAAAGCTATAGTTGAGTATAAAAAGTGATAATAAAATATATATGGCTCGGATTATTTTTTAGCGTGCTGATCTGGTCGGGCATAAACCCAAAAGATCAATTTACTTGGTTTTTAGAAGTGCTACCAGCCATTATTGGTGTGGTAATTATGCTTTGCACCTATAAACACTTTAAGTTAACCCCTATTTTATATTGGTTTATTTTAGCGCATTGTATTGTGTTGATGGTGGGCGGCCATTACACCTATGCTGAAGTACCGTTATTCGATAATTTATTTGGCAGTGAGCGCAATAACTACGACAAAGTAGGGCACTTTTTTCAGGGTTTTGTACCTGCATTACTAGCACGCGAAATTTTACTGCGTAAAAATGTAGTTAATGGCAAAGGGTGGCTAATAACCTTTATTATTTCAATATGCTTAGCCTTTAGTGCTTTTTATGAGTTACTAGAGTGGTGGGTGGCATTGTTAAGCGGTGAAAATGCCGAAGCGTTTTTAGGCACCCAAGGTTATATTTGGGATACCCAATCAGATATGGGATTAGCACTATTAGGTGCTATTTGCTCGCTATTAGTACTTTCAAAAGTACACGACAAGCAGCTAAAAAGCGTTAAAGATTATGGATGAGTTATTATGCTTAGACGTTTATAGCGCTTGTTAATAGATCTTTCGTGACATATAGAAAAACCGGTCTTCTTCTTTGTCTATTACGAAACCATTTCTCGTATACAGATGATACGCAGGACTAATTTTAAAAACTCGTAGTCTAAGTAAATTAACACCAGCTTTAATCGCTAATCGTTCGCACTCTGCCAGAGCAGCTGCCCCAATTCCCTTATTTTGAAATTTCTCACTAACCTGTATATCTCGGATATAACATCCTTCATTATCAAAGGCTAAACGAATTGCGCCAACGAGCGAAGTATTATAAAGAATATCCCAATTTTCTAAGTCTACAATTTGCTCTTGTATCTTAGATTGTTCCCAGCAAACCGAATAATGTTCATAGTATGAACGCATATTTTTATATGTAATATCTGCCGATGCATAAAGATCGACTGTTGCTTGATATGAAATCACTGCAAATCTCCCTGCTTGAGTTACTTATATGGATAATGAGTCCCACTTTTTGAGTTATCACACCCCAAAATAGCGTTTATTATATTGTTCAATAATTCCACTTAAAAACGCCTATGTAAACAATTGTTTATATGGGGGTATAAAGTAAGTTTACTGTTATGCCTAAAACAACTTTTAATAAGGTTATAGGGCAAAATATAAAAACGGTTTCAATGCGCGGTAGTTGTCGCTTAATAATTTATTTGGTTTTATTGAGTGGGGTTTATTTAGTAGTTAAGTTTTTAAGTGATTTTATGGGCGCGGGGAGGCTGATTAATACTTATTTGCTGCTTTTACTTGAAAGTAATCAGAAAATACCACAGCGGTATAAAAAGGAAGTTTGAATTTATGAGTTATTTTACTAAACGCTGCCCGGTGTTTTTAATGCAAAGGGCCGCGTTTAACTATATGTATTTACTTGGCTTTTTTAGCCTCAAGAGTTTCTATTTCACTCCAGATTTTTTCGGCCTCGGCGCTTAACATAGCGTAGCTTTTAATATCGCCTTTACGCTGTGCCTGCATGCCTTGCTCTAATTTTGCGTCGTACTCTTTGCGTAGTTTTTTGCTTGGATCTGATTTAAATATCGAAAACATGCTTACTCTCTTAATTACTTTTAATGTATTTGCTTGATTGAGTATACATACGATGCCGCGTGGAAAATCGATTATTAAAGTATAAATTAGTCCTGCAGCTAAATATTGAATAATTACTCTAACAGGGTTGAAATCACAAAAATTGAGCGTACACTTGTGCGCTGAAAGTTTGGGCGCACACGTGTAAGCCCAAAATGTTTTGAATCGCAATAGAGAATTAAGTGCTTATGATCACGCAAATATTAGATCAATTTTCAAAATGGTTTTTACACCATCAAAGTTTTGCCAGTTATATAGAGCCAATTATGCAGGTGTTTAAGCCCGCATGGCGCGCAGGGCAATATAGAGCGCAAGTAGTTGACGCAGTTACCCTTAATGGCGGTTTTTTAAGTGTGCAACTTAAGCCAAGTAAACAATGGCCTAAGCATACTGCTGGGCAGCATATAAGTGTAACCCTTGAAATTAACGGGCGATTATTAACGCGTGTTTTTACTGTGGCTTCAAGCGCTCAGCAATTTAAAAACACAGGCTTAGTGCGTTTACTAATCAAAACGAATGCACAAGGGCGCTTTACAAGCTTACTAAATAACACTTTAAAAGCGGGTTTGTGGTGCAGTATTTCTGCGCCAAACGGCGACTTTGTATTTAAAAGCACACATACACCGGCCACTTTTATTGCTGGTGGGTCGGGCATTACCCCCATGCTGGCTATGCTTGATGATTACCTAAGCCAAACAACGCAAAAGGTGTTGTTAGTGTATTACGCAAAAGTAACTGAGCATCAATGTGTTGATGAGTTGGGTGAACTGGCGGCGCAGTTTGAGCATTTTTCGTTTTTATTATTAACACGCGAGCAGGCAAGCGATATAACCAGCAATATTAAACCATGGGAAAACCCCGATATTTATTGCTGTGGCCCTGCAGCCTTTATGCAAACGGTGAGTGACTTTGCTAAAAAGCATGATTTAAATTACTACCAAGAGGCATTTGGTTTAGCGTTGCCGCGCTTAAAAGACGACAGCCAATTTAATGTAAAAATTAACAGTGGCGCGCATGTGGTATTGGGCAACGATGTTTTGCTAACTCAGTTTGAAGAAAAAAAGTTACCCGTTAAACGCGGTTGCGGCATTGGTATTTGCCATCAGTGCCAATGTATTAAAAAGTCGGGCGTGGTACGCAATTTAAAAACCGGTGAATTGAGCGATAGCGGCGAGCAGTTAATTCAACTTTGCGTAAGCCAAGCGGTAAGTGATTTGGAGCTACAATTATGAAAACCATTAACTTTGAGCAATTAGAAAAAGAATTAAATGCCATAAAAATGGACACCCTTGGCAAGGTAGGCCAGCAAGATGCTGATTATATTCGCGCTGTTGTGCGTAAACAGCGAGTGTGCGAATGGATCGGGCGTATTTTACTTATGCTTGGTTTTATTGTGCCATTACTGTGGGTTGTGGGTGTGCTGTTACTCGCCCTTGCTAAAATTTTAGATAATATGGAAATTGGCCACAATGTCATGCATGGTCAATACGATTGGATGAACGACAAGCAGCTTAATTCACAAAACTATGAATGGGACATAGCCTGCGATGGACAAAGTTGGCACCGCGTGCATAACTTTGAGCACCACACATATACCAATATTATTGGTAAAGACCGCGATTTTGGTTATGGCTTATTAAGGTTAAGTGACGATTTTAAATGGCGTTTAAAAAACACGTGGCAATTTATAACCTATTTAAATTTAAGTGTGTTGTTTCAATGGGGGGTGTCGTATCACGAACTGGCAGGCGAGCGCGTGTTTATAGGTAAAAAGAAGCCACACCGCGATGGAGCCGTATTGCATAGCACCTTAAAACAGCGCTTTTTTAGTAAAGGCGCGCGCCAATTAATTAAAGATTATGTGATATTTCCGCTACTTGCTGGGCCATTATTTTTGTGGGTATTAGCGGGTAACTTAGTGGCAAATTTAATTCGTAACTTATGGACGTCGACCATTATATTTTGTGGTCACTTTACCGAGCAAACCCACACTTTTAAAGAACAAGACTGTGTAAACGAAAGCCAAGGGCAGTGGTATTACCGCCAAGTATTGGGCTCGTCAAATATTAAAGGACCGCGTTGGTTTCATGTATTAACCGGGCATTTGAGTTTTCAAATTGAGCATCACTTGTTTCCAGATATGCCATCGTCGCGTTATCAAGAAGTGGCACCGCAAGTACAAGCAGTATTGCAAAAGCAAGGGATTGCCTACAATACGGGAGGGTTTTTTAGTCAATATGCCTCGGTGTTAAAGCGTATATTTCGGTATTCTTTTAAATAGTGATTAATAAAGTAGCTGTAACGGTAATGCCTGCATTAAATAATCGGTTAGCGTAAAGGCGTTAGCTGATTATTGCATTAAAGTGTTGAAAATGGCTTTTTTGATTAAATAACCATCACCACATGCAAAAAATTCTTCTAATTAATTTAAAAACAGGCCGTTTTGCTATGGTTAAGTAGTAGTTGGTTGTCATACAATGGAGAAAAATAGACCACACAAGAGAGATTAAAATGGCCGCATTTGGTACTGTGTTTATGCCGCAGATGATTCAAGCTCGTTTTTCTGATAATAAATGGAGCGAAAGCTCAATTGTCCCTTCTGATAAGCTTGAACTGCATCCTGGCGCTCACGTTTTACATTACTCAAGCACATGTTTTGAAGGCTTAAAAGCCTTTCGCCATGAAGATGGCTCAGTCTATATTTTTAGAATGGATGCAAACATTGCGCGCATGCAGCAGAGTTCTGAATTGCTTAGTTTACCAAGTGTTGATGGCGAGATGCTAAAAACCATGATTATTGATATTGTGCGCCAATATGCAGATGAAACGCCTTTACCACCGGGCTCTATGTATATTCGCCCAACGCATATTGGTACTGAGGCCGCAATTGGTAAAGCCGCTGCGCCTTCTATGAGCTCATTGTTATATACCTTGTTATCGCCAGTAGGTGATTACTTTAGTGGCGGTGCAACGGCACTGCGCGTATTACTTGAAGAAGATGGTATGCGCTGTGCGCCGCACATGGGCATGATAAAAAGTGGTGGCAACTACGCCAGTGCACTAGGACCAATTTCAGCAGCACGTACTAAGCATCAGGCAGATCAAATTTTATTTTGTCCAGGCGGCGACGTACAAGAAACCGGTGCAGCTAACTTTATTTTAATTGATGGCAACGAAATTATTACTAAAGCGCTCGATAGCACGTTTTTACACGGTGTTACGCGTAATAGTATTTTAACCATAGCTAAAGACTTAGGTATGACGGTAAGCGAGCGTAACTTTAGTGTTACAGAGCTTTTAGAGCGCGCAGCTAAACCGGGCACTGAAGCAGCACTTTCGGGTACTGCGGCAGTATTAACGCCTGTAGGCACGTTTATTCATAACGATAAAGAATACCAAGTTGGTAACGGCAAAGCTGGCCCAACTACGGCGCGCCTGCGCCAAGCATTGAACGATATTCAATGGGGTAAAACTGCAGATACACACGGTTGGTTAACTAAAATTTAGTTTTTAATTTAACCTATTAAAAAAGCCACCTAATTAACTTTAATTAGGTGGCTTTTGTACTTTTGCTATTTAATTAGCGCTTAGGTTAAATAGCTTTATACCTTAGTGGATTAAAACCTCATTTCTATTTTGCCGTAAACGTAGCGGCCATTAAAACCAAATGGCGAAAAGCTTGAGTACGAAAATAAGCGTGAGAATGTAGTTACGTCATCAACTAGGTCGCGAGTTGGATCTGGGTATACATCAAAAATATTATTAGCACCTAAGCTTACCGATACATTCTCAGTTACTGCATAGGCTACATCTAAATCGGTGATCCATTTAGGTTTTAAAACTTCGTTACGCTCTGGAATATCCGATGGATCTTGGGTTTCGCCGTAGCGAGTGTTTCGTAGGGTGGCGCGCCAATCATCTATAGTCCACACCGCGCTTAAGTTATATTTATTACGCGGGGTACTTACTTCAAAGCGACGTAGTTCGTTACCAGAGAATAAGTTGTCTTGATCAAACCCAGCGCCTTGCAGCTCTGCAGGTGGGGCAATAATGTCGGTTACTTGGTTTTTGCCATAGTTAAAGCCTAAATTAAATGCCACATCGCCGTAGTTATCTGTAATTAAATTATACGAAGCAACCACATCAACACCGCGAGTTTTGCTATCAATAGCGTTTAAGAAAAATCGCCCTTGATTAGCTCCTGTACCTTCGAGTAAATCGGCAATAGCGGCGCCGGATAAGTTATTCGACAGTACAATACGGTCATCAATAAGTATTTGATAGTAATCTACCGATAAGCTGAAATTAAAGTCGGTTGACCAAGTAAAGCCTATTCCATAGTTGGTGGCTTCTTCGGCATCTAGACCCGGTGATCCGAGTGCTTTTGCAACGTTACTACTGGGCGCAAAAGTACCGGTTTGTGTGGGTTCACCATCAACAAATACAGTAGCAACTGAAGTAAAATGTTGTTGCTGTAGCGAAGGCGCTCTAAAACCGGTTGATACTGAGGCGCGCAGCGCTAAATCTTCAGTTAGTGTATAACGTGTGGCAATTTTACCGTTTAAGGTATCGCCAAAGTCAGAGTAATCTTCGTAACGCGCTGCAACGGTTAAGTTCCAGTTGTCGGTAATGTAGGCTTCTAAATCTACGTATAAACTTACATTATGGCGGCTGTTATCGCTTGCCGATTCTGAAGTGAAACCAGGAAATACTTGTGAGCCTGCTGAACCAAATGGGCCGTTCACCGGATCGGTTACTGCACCACCTGGGCCAAATGTGCCTTGAGCATAAGAGGCTTCTTCGCCTGCTTGAATTTCGTAGCCTTCGCGGCGGTACTCAGCACCTACAGCAATGTTTAAACCGCTGGCTAAAAAGTCGACATCAACCTCGCGGCTAAAATCAACATTAAGCGTAAGTTGGTCGTAAGTAAGTGTACCGGCATCAAAACGTGTTTGGCTACTTGGCCCATACGAAGTATTTAAGCTATCTATTACACCAAATTCAAAGTCATCTAGCCCGTATACGGCAGATACATCGTAATTCCACTCACTCACAAAGCCTTTAACACCCAATGCGAGAGAAAAGTCGTTTATATCTGAGGTGATCACCGGTAAAAAGCCGTCGGGGTAAATTTCTGTGACGTTACGATTATCTTGCGCGCGGCGGTAAAAACCACCACCTTCGCCTTCGCGTTTACTATAAGAGCCAAAAGAATATAGCTCAGCGTTATTGGTTAGCTCATATCCTGCGTTATAAAAAACAGAAAAGTCTTCTACATTACCATTACCAAAATTATGATTGTAGCGATCCCAGGTTAACTCGCGCGGATCGAGTGCGCCATTTACGGAGCCATCATCTAAACGAGCGTAGTTTTCACGTTGGTCGTAGTCAGAGCGATTGGTTGAATGACGATCGCGATATTCGGTAGATATATTTAAAAAACCGTTATCGCCTAGCTCAAATCCCATATTGCCTTGCAGTGTTAACGTTTGGCCATCGGTTAATGAACGGTCGCTCCCTTCGTTAAAGGCTAAATTACCATTGGCATCTTCTGATACCGATTTAAGTTCAGGCACGCCATCCATTTCGGTCATGTTTGCGCCATAGATAGCCGACACAGAACCGCCACTACTGGCACTTTTAAGTACAATATTAATAACACCGGCTATTGCGTCGGAGCCATATTGTGCAGCAGCGCCATCACGCAGTACTTCAATTCGGGCAATAGCATTGGCCGGAATAGCATTTAAATCAACTGATGATGAGCCTCGACCCGTTGAGCCATTTAAATTAAGTAGCGCATTACTATGACGGCGCTTACCATTAACAAGCACTAAGGTGTGATCGGGCGCTAAACCACGCAGTTGAGCCGGGCGTACATGGTCACTACCATCGGTAAGTGATGCTTGCGGAAAGTTAAAGCTAGGCAGTAAGCTACTAAGCAGGGCGTTGGTTTCGGTTTGGCCTGAGTTTTTAAGCGAATCGGCACCAATAATATCAATTGGAACTGGGCTGTCCTCTACAGTACGGCCTAGTCGGCGCGAGCCAATAACACTAATTTGTTCAATATTTGCCTCGGCTTGGGTGTCTTGCTCAGCAGCAGATGCGTACATAGAACCCAGTAATGCCGCCGATACGCTTAGCGCGCATACAGTGAGTGGCGTTGATTTTTGCAGTTTTAATAATAATTTATTATTCATGTTGATTCCCTCATTCAAAAACGCAGTAAATTAGTTCAGTTAAATTTGCAGTAACAATTGAGCTAATTAAAATTACAGCTTTTAACATATACCCAAGCAGCAAAGGCAGTCAATTGAATAACATTCAATAAACATAATGTTTACTTGAAAGTGAGGGATTAATAATAGAAATTTATTATCTAGAGTTTAAGTGAGCTATAACTCACCACTTTATTTTTCCAATGAGCATATCTTTAAACATAACCCAGTCGCCCCACAAACTGTAAAAAGGGTGCTTGAAGGTAGCGGGTCTGTTTTTTTCAAAAAAGAAATGCCCAACCCAGGCAAAACCATAGCCAATTACTGGTAACAACCACATTAAACGGTATTGCGATTTAAGCACCGCTACGCCAATAACAAAAAGCACTAAAGTGCTGCCAATAAAGTGTAAGCGTCGGCACGTAATATTGCGGTGCTCTGTTAAGTAGTAGGGGTAAAATGCTTTAAAGCTATTAAATTTAGGGCTGGGCATGTACTGCTCTTATTTATTAATGCTGCGTAATCTTATTAAAGCCTAAATTTACACTTGTTTACAGCGACAAGTGGTATTGATCGCATCTAGATAGACAAACTTGCTTAAAGTTAATAACTTAGGCCTACTATTAAAAACCAATAATAATGGAACGATAAATGTTTAAACAAACCCTAGCATGTGCTGTTCTTGTAGCACTTAGCGGCTGCTCAGAGCCAACTAATACCGTCACTAATAAAGAAGTTAAAGCACCTATGAGCCAAGCAAATTCAGTAAACTACCCAGTAACTAACAAGGGTGATGTAGTAGATAACTACTTTGGCGAAACACTGGCCGACCCATATCGCTGGTTAGAAGATGATATGAGCGCAGAGACTGCCAGCTGGGTTAAAGCACAAAACAAGGTAACCTTTTCGTATTTAGAGCAAATTCCTTATCGCGATAAGTTAAAGCAGCGTCTTGAAAAGTTAATGAACTACGAAAAAATAGGCGCTCCCTTTACCGAGGGCGATTACACCTACTTTTATAAAAACGATGGCCTGCAAAACCAGTATGTTTTATACCGCAGTAAAGAGGGCGGTGACGTTGAGGTGTTTTTAGATCCAAACAAATTTAGCGACGATGGCACTACATCTATGTCGGGACTGTCGTTTTCAAAAGATGGCTCATTACTCGCGTATCAAATATCGGAAGGCGGCAGTGATTGGCGCAAAATTATTATTATAGACACGCAAACTAAAGAGCAAGTGGAGCAGGCTTTAGTTGATGTGAAATTTAGTGGCATAGACTGGTTAGGCAACGAGGGTTTTTACTATTCTAGCTACGATAAACCTGAAGGCAGTGAGTTGTCGGCTAAAACCGATCAGCATAAAGTGTACTATCACACCTTAGGATCTGCTCAAGCAACCGATAAGCTGGTATTTGGTGCAACCGATGAGCAAAAACATCGTTATGTAGGAGCTGATGTAACGCATGATGGTCGTTATTTACTTATTTCGGCTAGTACTTCTACTTCGGGTAATAAACTATTTATTAAAGACTTAACTCAAAAAAATAGCGAGTTTGTGACTATTGTAGGAAACACTGACTCAGATACATCGGTTATTGATAACGAAGGTAGTAAGCTGTTTTTAGTGACTAACTTAAATGCCCCAAATCAAAAAGTAGTAACGGTAGATGCAGCTGATCCTGGTCCGCAAAACTGGCAAGACTTTATTCCCGAAACCGAAAATGTATTAAAGCTTACTAAAGGCGGTGATACCTTTTTTGCAAATTACATGGTTGATGCTATTTCAAAAGTGAAACAGTACAACAAAAAGGGTGAGCTAATTCGCGATATTACCTTGCCGGGTGCGGGCACAGCGGGTGGCTTTAGTGGCAAAAAAGAGCAAACAACGCTGTATTACTCTTTTACCAATTATAAAACCCCAGGAACGACTTATACGTTTGATGTAACTACGGGAGAGTCGGGTGTTTATCGTAAATCTGGGGTTGATTTTAATAGTGACGATTACACCTCTGAGCAGGTGTTTTATAACTCAAAAGACGGCACTAAAGTACCTATGATAATTACCTACAAAAACGGTATAAAGTTAGATGGTTCAAACCCAACAATTTTATACGGTTATGGTGGGTTTAATATTAGCTTAACGCCAAGCTTTAGCCCAACGACTGCCGCGTGGCTTGAACAAGGCGGCGTGTATGCGGTGGCGAATATTCGCGGTGGTGGTGAGTACGGGAAAGAGTGGCACAATGCAGGCACTAAATTACAAAAACAAAATGTATTTGATGATTTTATTGCCGCAGCTGAGTACTTACAAAGCAAAAAGTACACATCTAAACAGCGTTTAGCTCTACGTGGTGGCTCAAATGGTGGCTTATTGGTAGGCGCAGTTATGACCCAGCGACCTGACTTATTTCAAGTAGCGCTGCCGGCTGTAGGCGTACTCGATATGCTGCGTTACCATACATTTACTGCAGGCGCAGGCTGGGCGTACGATTATGGAACCAGTGAGCAAAGCAAAGAAATGTTTACTTATATAAAAAACTATTCACCGCTGCATAATGTAAAAGCGGGCATAGAATCCCCTGCAACTATGATAACAACAGGAGATCATGACGATAGAGTAGTGCCTTCGCACTCATTTAAATTTGCTGCGGAGTTACAAGCTAAACAAGCGGGTACAAATCCTACGCTTATTCGTATTGAAACAAACGCCGGACATGGCGCAGGCACACCAACGAGTAAAATTATTGATTTGTACGCCGATATGTATGGCTTTACGCTTTATAACATGGGAGTTAAGTCACTTTAATTACGACTTTTTCAAAGTGAAGTAACCACAAAAAAACCGAGTAAATTAACTTACTCGGTTTTTTATTAATCGTTTATAAGCCACTCATTATTGAACGGGTGAAAACAGCCGTTGATAGGTTTTATAGGCGTATTCATCACTCATACCACTGAGGTAATCGCAAATAATACGCATACCTTGGTTTTGTTTTTGCGCCTCTATGTACTGGGCTTGCGTGGTTTCGGGTAATAACCGCAGCGGATCGCTGGCAAATGCGGTAAATAATTCAATTAGTAGGTTTTGCCCTTTAAACTCAATTTGTTGCATTTTAGGATTGCGAATTAAGCGCTGAAACACAAAGTGCTTAAGTATTTGCAGTACACTTTCGTACTGAGTTTCTAGCTTGGCTGTGAATTTTAAAATAGGGCATTCGAACGCTTCGTTTTGCACATCTAAATGAATATGAATGATAAAGGTATTAACCAGTTCGCCTATGGCATCTTTGCGCTCAAAATCATGCTTTGAAAACAGTCGTAAAGTGAGTGATTCGAGCATGTCGTTTAACCAGCTAAAGTTAAGCGCCTGCAGTTGTGGTAATGCATGGGTTTGCCAATCATCAAGAGTGAGTACTTTGGTGGCTATGGCATCTTCTAGGTCGTGTACCGCATAAGCTATATCGTCGGCGTGCTCCATTATGGCGCTATCGAGCGATTTATAGCTGGTTTTAGCGCGGTACTTATCTATTACCGTGTGGTTGCTTAACAAGGTTTTATCGTTTTGACTCAAGGGCTCTATTATCCAATTGAATATAGCCGCATCATCGTTATATAAGCCTTTAGCTGGTCGCCAATCGTCTGCTTTAATAAATGCGCGCTCAGGGTTTGCTTTAGGAATAGTGTGCCAAAGCTCATTTATAAATGCAGGGTATTTTATAAAGCCTAGTAAGGTACGGCGCGTAAGGTTCATACCATGGCCGTCGCTGTATGGTTCAAGCTTGGCAACAATACGCAGCGTTTGCGCGTTGCCTTCAAAACCACCGTGTTCGCGCATCATATAATTAAGTGCAATTTCGCCGCCATGACCAAACGGTGGGTGACCAATATCGTGGGCTAAGCATAGGGTTTCTAGTAATCCGGTTGACGGAAAATGGCTAAAGTCGCTGTGTTGTACTTTTAAATGGCGCAGTATGCCGGTGCCAATTTGCGACACTTCTAAGGAGTGAGTAAGGCGAGTTCGGTAAAAGTCGTTTAAGCCAATACCCATAATTTGGGTTTTAGCTTGCAGACGCCTAAACGCAGCAGCATGAATAATACGAGAGCGATCAACCTGCCACGGTGAGCGATTATCATTAGGGCGATGTTTATATTGTTCTATAATTCGGCTTTGCCACTGTTTGTCCATACTACTGACTCGTAATTAGTTAATAACGTTAGAATATACCCATGAACTATAAATTGCGAGTGCACACGTTGTACGGTATTTACGCAGTTAGTGAAAATTCGCCTTTATAAAGTGGCTTAGGTATAATAACGCTTCGTATGTATGTGCATTACCCATACATAATTTAAAGTTTTATTGAGAGAGTACATGTTAAAAAACATTATAAAGTTTTTATTAGCCGCATTTTTTATTTGGGCACTGGCGTTTCCTTTTTTACAAAGTGACGAGGGTGATTCAGATGAGCAAACAAGTTCAGAGCAATCTACAAAGAAAAAGAAAAAAGAAAAACCGCTGCACAGTGTAACGCTACCAAAGTTTTCTGAGTTTGCGGATGTAAAAGATAAAAAACGGGCATTTTTTAACTTTATTAAACCGCATGTAGAAGCCGAAAATAAAAAGATTTTACAGCAACGCGCTAATTTAGAAATTGCCCGAATGATGCTCGAAAACGACTTACCGTTAGACGAAAAACAAAGCAATGATATTGTTAAAATATTAAAGTCGTACGACCTACCCACCACAGTAGATAGCTTCACGCTTAAACAAGCACTTCGCCGTGTAGACGTGATCCCTAAAGAACTAGCCCTAATGCAAGCTGCTAATGAGTCTGCATGGGGAACATCGCGATTTGCACGTATTGGCCTGAACTTTTTTGGCCAGTGGTGTTATTCAAAAGGCTGCGGTATGGTCCCTGGTAGACGCGATACCGGTGCTGCACATGAAGTGGCTGCGTTTAAGTCGGTGCGTGCTGCGGTTAATTCTTACTTTAAAAATATAAACACCCATAATGCTTATAAAGAGCTGCGATCTATTCGCGAAAACTTACGTTTAGAACAACAACCCATAGCAGCAACATTATTAACGCAGGGTTTAATGTCGTATTCAGAGCGTGGTGAAGCGTATATAGAAGAGCTAAACACTATGATTAACCAAAATAGAGCCTACTTTGATGAATAAAAGTGTATTAAATATAGTGACAGCACTGTCGTTAACACTACTGAGTGTTACAGCATTAAGTGCCTCTGCTAGAGAGTTTGTAATGTCGTACGATGGCTTTTACGATCGCTTAAAAGTGGTTAATAAAGGTGATTTTCAATATGCGCGAGTTAATTTTTATATTAGCGATATTGGCACTAACGAAGCCTGTGCGATTAAAAGTGGCACAATTTTAACCGAAAATAACGAGTACCCGCTCAATTACACCGAACAAGCGCAATTATTGCTGCCTTTTGATAAGCAACTTGATACAGACAAAGCCGTTATTGTGGTGCAACCGCAAAACCCGATACATGACTGTCAGTTAAAATTACAAATAGAAGCGAATGAACTTGAAGGCTTAAGTTTTACTAAACAGTCGTTATTTACTATACACACTGAACTTGACGAACTGTTGGCTGATTTATCGGGATTTTTTGTTAGTAAATTAATGTGGTTTTTATTACCAGAACAAAAAGGCGTAGTTGTTACCTTTAAAAAACCAATGCATTTTGATGATGAAAGCATTGAGTGTAAAAAATCAGTGTGCTATTTCGCTGTTGCAGATAATTGGCAAGACGATACTAAAGAATTAGCTGATATTGCAGATGTTATAAAAGTAACACCTTGGATAAGCAAATAAATATAATGTTATAAAAATTACTTAAAGCGGCTTTTGCCGCTTTTTTATTTAGTAACCTTAACTCTGGTTAAGAGATTTACTAACGTATTGGCTAACTACTTTGTCGCGGCCTGTTTCTTTTGCAAGGTATAGGTGTTTGTCGGCGTGTAATAATAGATCCTTTATATTTAGCTGATTAATAGTGGTACTACTAACACCGGCACTAACAGACAGAGGTATGGGTTGATCATTACAATAAAATGGTTGCTGACGAATATTAACGCTTAATTGCTCTGCCAAGCTATTTGCTTGCTCAAGCGTATAACCATTAAGCAACACAGCAAACTCTTCTCCCCCTATTCGCGCTGTTATGCCAATATTCATAAATAATTGGCTGATATGTTGCGCTATCCATTTTAATGCTTGGTCGCCTACATCATGGCCATATTTATCGTTTACATGCTTAAAAAAATCTATATCTAACATAATTAAAGCAAGGGTATGATTTTTATCGGCTGTATTGGCCTTAATGTTTTTACAGGTAGAGAAAAATCCGCGACGATTTAATAATTGCGTTAACGAATCATTGTTTGCCAAGTTAATAAGCTTAGATTCTGAATTTACAAAAATAATAAAAGGCAAAACTAAAGCACAGAGTGTGGTAATAAAAAGGTGCGCTATTAATAGTATGTGTAACTGGGGCTTAAAGTCATCATTATTTGAGGTTATAAAGGGTAGCAACAATAAAATTGCTTGTCCTAACATTACTAAGCTATGTGTTACTAAGCCTATTATAAGTAATCGTTGCTGTAATTTAGCAGCGCAGTGTGTTTTTAATAAAATAAAAGCGCCGTATAAAAATAAAACGGCAACCATAAAGCTTGTTAGTATTTGGCTTAAAACATGATTGTATACAAACACGAGTAATAAAGCGCACAAGCCATAAAGGTAAGCTAAAGGCGTTAAGTTTATTACAGCTTTGTTGTTAAACTTATTCAAGCCGATTACAAGTAATAGTGGGCTCAGTATAATAAATAAGTTTGCCAGGTAGTGAGTTAGCCAAGGGTGGTTTAGCTGTTCTTTAAAGCTCACAAGTAAAATAGCGGTGGCAAACGAGATACAAGCACCGCCAAATAACAAAAAGCTAGTTGTTTTTTTGTGCAGGTAAAAAGAAGTAAACAGTATACCTATCAGTAAGTTAAAAATAAAAGATAGGCTAATTATAGTCGGTAAGTGCAGCATGTTGTAAGTACTCTTAAATATAAAGTGGCAGAGCAATTCGCTGCGTCCGTGTATTATATACTGTTATAAAATTTTAAAAATCGTTGTAAAGCATTGTATTTATAACTAAATAAGAATTTATAAATGCTGAATGACTGTGCTTATACTAAACTCTCTAATGCCGAATCAATATCAGAAAAATGAAATCGGTAGTTATGCTCTAATGCTTTTTGGGGTAAAACATATTGTCCGGTAATGAGCAGATCAGCCATTTCGCCCATTAACAGCTTTAACACAAGCGCTGGCATAGGAATTAGTGCGGGTCGAGATAACGCCTTACCTAAACTTTTACTAAATACTTTACTGCTGACAGGATTTGGCGCCGTTGCGTTAATAGGCCCAGTCATATTTTTATTTTTTATAATAAATAATATTAACTGTGTCATATCGTCAATATGGATCCACGACATACCTTGCTCGCCATTGCCAATAGGGCCGCCTAAACAGAGCTTAAACGCCGGTAACATTTTGCTCAAAGCACCGCCTTTTTTTGCTAATACTATACCTGTGCGCAGTAAACACACACGGGTACTAGCTGATTGAGCTGCTAATGCTGCGTTTTCCCAGTCTTTACAAAGCTGGTGGCTAAACTCATCGTGGGGTTTATTATTTTCTTCGTCAATTGGGGTAATGCCTTGGCGACCATAAAAACCAACAGCACTGCCTGATATAAACGTATGCGGTGGGGTATCGGATGTAGCGATTGCGGCAGAGATTTGCTTTGTTAGTTCAATGCGGCTATCGCGAATAATCGATTTTTGCTTATCACTCCAGCGCTTATTTACAATGGGCTCACCCGCGAGGTTAATTACTACATCAATATTATTAAAATCAACCGCTTCTATGTTGGTAACTGCATTTATTTTATACCCTAAAAGTACGTTTGCTTTTGTGGGGTTACGGCTTAGTACAGTAACACTATGATGATGGGTTAAAAAAGGACAAAGGTGTTGGCCAATTAAGCCAGTAGCTCCAGTAATAAAAATATGCATAACACAGCCTTATTTTTTAAATGCTAGCAAGTGTTTAAAATTTATACTCGCTAGTGCTTGGTTTTGCAAATTTATACGTGTAATGCAGTTTTATGATCACTTAGTAAATATTTCATTTTATTAGCTTTTGCCTTACACTAAAGCCTAGGGCGTGTTGATCTTTGTGGTATGAAAAACAAACAGCATGAAGATAAGGTATAATTGAATTCGCCAGAAAACTTTACACCGAACCTACATGCCAAGATTAATGTTAACAGACGGGACA
>NZ_JADYWN010000011.1:0-135385 GCF_015864805.1 Pseudoalteromonas sp. NZS127
CTAAACAGCAAGGTTTGCTAGTTAGTTATCAGAGCGGGGCATTAGCTCAGTTGGTAGAGCAGTTGACTTTTAATCAATTGGTCGATGGTTCAAATCCATCATGCCCCACCATTCTTTATATACTTAAGAATGGCTGGAATCGGCGGATTTACGTAAGCTTAATTAAATTAAGTGCATAGAGCGGGGCATTAGCTCAGTTGGTAGAGCAGTTGACTTTTAATCAATTGGTCGATGGTTCAAATCCATCATGCCCCACCNTAGCTCAGTTGGTAGAGCAGTTGACTTTTAATCAATTGGTCGATGGTTCAAATCCATCATGCCCCACCATTCTATGAGCAGTGAAAGTAAAGTATTAGTCGGCGGATTTACGCAATCAACTAACTAGCAGCCTTGCTAATTAGTTATCAAAGGGGGGCATTAGCTCAGTTGGTAGAGCAGTTGACTTTTAATCAATTGGTCGATGGTTCAAATCCATCATGCCCCACCATTTTTAGACAATCCCTTCTTAATAGCGTCTTTTTAAAACTTCAACTTTTTATTTATAAACACCTTGAGCAGATAGCTGTTATTTAGCTTTATATTCTCGTATAATTCATCGTAATTAATGCAATATAGATGAAGTGGTCGAGAACATGAGTCTAGCTCAAACTATTATGCCTGAAGGCTATATTTTCCCTCCTAAGCCAGCACCGTTAACACAAAACGAACAAGGCGAATACAAAGCACGTATAAAGCAACTACTGCAAGAAAAAAATGCCGTATTAGTTGCCCATTACTATACTGATCCTGAAATACAAGCACTAGCCGAAGAAACCGGCGGCTGCGTTGCCGACTCGCTAGAAATGGCGCGTTTTGGTACACGCCACGATGCCGACATGATCATTGTAGCGGGTGTGCGTTTTATGGGTGAAACCGCAAAAATATTAACGCCTAACAAAACCGTGGTTATGCCAACGCTCGAAGCAACTTGTTCGTTAGACATAGGTTGCCCGGTAGATGAATTCTCAGCGTTTTGCGATCAGCACCCCGACCGCACAGTAGTAGTGTATGCAAATACTTCTACCGCAGTAAAAGCGCGTGCAGATTGGATTGTAACCTCATCGTGTGCACTGGAAATTGTTGAGCACTTAGACGAACTAGGTGAAAAAATAATTTGGGGCCCAGACAAGCACCTAGGTAGCTATATTCAAAAGAATACCGGCGCTGATATGATCATGTGGAATGGTGCATGTATCGTTCATGACGAGTTTAAAACTAAAGCTCTAAAAGACATGAAAGCGCTGCACCCAGATGCGGGCGTACTCGTACACCCAGAGTCGCCAGAGGAAATTGTTGCCCTTGCTGATGCAGTTGGTTCAACCAGCCAGTTAATAAAAGCAGCGCAAACAATGAGCAACAAAAAGTTTATTGTAGCAACTGACCGCGGTATTTTTTATAAAATGCAGCAACTATGCCCAGACAAAGAATTCTTCGCTGCTCCAACAGCCGGTGAAGGCGCTTCATGTAAAACATGTGCGCATTGCCCTTGGATGGCAATGAACGGCTTAAAAGCGATTGAAGAAGCTCTGATAGACCCCAAAGGTAAAGAAGTGTTTGTTGACATGGACTTACGCGAAGGCGCACTTAAATCACTTAACCGCATGCTTGATTTTACCGCCACAATGGCAAAGTAAAATTAACGAATATAAAAACGCACGTTAAGTTAACGCTTAAAAAACGGTTATGCCACCCGCATAGCCGTTTTTTGTGCACAGCATAAAAAATATGAATGATAAGTGAGCAGTTAAAAGCTCAAAACTAAAAATGCCTTGCACCTATGGCGGCTATTTCATACTATAGCGCGCCTGTTGCACTACCTAGTATGTAGCAACGCCGTGGAGGGATGGCTGAGTGGCTGAAGGCGCACGCCTGGAAAGTGTGTTTAGGTTAATCCCTAACGAGGGTTCGAATCCCTCTCCCTCCACCATTATTCAATATCAGGACGTCTCATGACGTCCTTTTTTGTGCCTGCAACAAAGTAAAATCAATGACTTAGTGTTTCACTTCGTCCCATGCTGTTTCACCCAAGCTAAGGTTTTTAGTATACCTGATAGTATACCCAGAGAAATGATCCACGCTCAGGTATACCAAAAAAAGAATTAATACAGCACACAGGCTTGGCTTAGAGTTGCAATAATAATTTATTTTGATACTTTGTAAGTAGGAATCTTCAGCTAAGGAAAAGCATGAGCCTGCAACTAAGCTACGACGTCGTTCAACGTTTTTATTTCATAGAACTTATTATTTTTTGGGAAGGGCGGCTGACCACTAATCACCTGCAACAGCATTTTAATATTAGTCGTTCAAGTGCATCTAAATATATTCAAGATTACCTTCAATGTTACCCTCATTCATTAGTTTATAACGCTTCCAAAAAAGGGTATGAGCAAACCGCGAAGTTTACACCCACTCAGGGGTTAAGTGACTTAGGCAGCTATTTAAATATCACAGCACAAAGTATGCAAAGCCACGCATTAAACCATTTTACCAGCATGGCATCGCCACTCGTGCCAGTGCAGCCCAGCAAAGTAATGGGAATTTTACAGGCGCTAAAGTATAAACAACGCATTGATGTAGGGTATGTGTCGTTATCGAGCCCCGAGTTTGAGTCGCGCATAATTAGCCCGCATAACCTTGTTTTTGACGGCAGCCGCTGGCATGTGCGCGCCTATTGTGAAAAAAATCGCGACTTTCGCGATTTTGTATTAACCCGTTTTAATGGCGATTGTGAGATTGAAGGCGATGCATTATTTGCTCAACATCACGACACATTATGGCAAACAGTACTCAATGTGAGTATAGAGCCCGACCCACGGTTAACTCCAAATAAAGCGCATATTATTGCTCTCGATCACCAAATGACTTTACAACCTAATGGACTCTATAAACGTACCTTGCAAGTACGTGCCGCCTTATTACTTTATCTTTTAAAACAACTACGTGTAGATAGTTATCAAGCAAACCCAGCTGCGCAACAAATAATATTAAGTCCAGATTGCTTAGCCGAATTAAACCCATATATGCCATAACTTTAAAGGACAAACTAACGGTTTAAGTTATTAAAAAACCTGCCTAAAAATACGACAGGTGATAAACGTACAGTGTTGCTCAAAAACTTAGCAAGCAGTAGGGTAAACAAAAATAAATAACAAAGAAGGGAAACATGGACGACTTTAGCCCCAGCGATTTAAAAGCCATCTTGCACTCTAAACGTGCCAATATGTTTTACCTAGAGTATTGCCGCGTGATGCAAAAAGATGGTCGAGTTTTGTATCTTACAGAGGCGATCTCTAATAAAAGCAAAGAAAACCAATACTTTAATATCCCTATTGCTAATACAACAGTTCTAATGTTGGGTAATGGCACATCTATAACCCAAGCCGCCATGCGTATGCTTGCTCAAGCGGGAGTGTTAGTCGGTTTTTGTGGTGGTGGAGCTACACCGCTATATATGGCCTGTGAAGTAGAATGGTTAACCCCACAAAGTGAATACCGACCAACCGAATATTTACATGGCTGGCTACAATTTTGGTTTGTAGACAAAAATCGTTTACTAGCAGCAAAAACAATACAACAAGCACGTATTAGCTACTTACAAAAAGTGTGGAGTAAAGATCGCGACTTAAAAAATGAAGGCTTTGATTTTAATAGCGAGCAAATACAAAAAGCATTAACTACCTTTGAAGCTCGAACAGCCGCGGCCACTAAACAATCAGAGCTACTACTTACCGAAGCTCAATTAACCAAATTACTTTATAAATACGCCTCAAATAACACTGGGGCAACAGCATTTAAACGCCAACATCAAAGTACTGATAAAGCCAACGACTTTTTGAATCACGGTAATTACTTAGCCTACGGACTAGCCGCTAGTTGTTTATGGGTGTTGGGTATTCCGCACGGTTTTGCTGTAATGCACGGGAAAACGCGTCGCGGGGCTTTAGTGTTCGACGTAGCCGACTTAATAAAAGATGCGCTGGTATTGCCTTGGGCATTTATATGCGCCAAAGAAAACGCCACCGAGCAAGAATTTCGGCAACAAGTATTACAAGCTTTTACCGATCATAAAGCTCTAGATTTCATGTTTGAGACTGTAAAACAGGTCGCGTTACAAGATTACAGCGCAGAACAAATAGCAGAGCAGCAACTATGATGGTCACATTTGTTTCGCAATGCGAAAAGAATGCCTTAAAGAAGACGCGCCGAGTACTCGACGCTTTCGCTAACCGTATAGGCGACAACACCTGGCAAACCTTGATCACCGAAGATGGCTTGCTCACGGTTAAAAAAATGCTACGTAAAACTGCCAGCCGAAGCACCGCAGTCAGTTGTCATTGGATCAGAAGCCGCTCACGCAGCCAACTATTGTGGGTAGTTGGAAGTAGAGCCAAATTTAATGAACAGGGCGTCGTGCCTGTGAATACTACAGAAAAAGAGGTTTTTATGGACGTCATTACCGACAAACCAAAAACAGGTGTACTCTACGCTAATACAAAATTACAGCCCTTATCAGAACACTTATTTGCAGTTGGATACTTTGCTGAGCAATTACATAAAAAGTTATTTCCAGAAGGTACACAATTTTCAATCGTAAATTTTATCGCTGGTTGTCTACATGATTTAGGCAAAATAGACCCTGCATTTCAAAAGTGGGTCACTAACCCCAAAAAGAAAAACTTTATTGTAGAGGATGGACAACACATCGATGATGCAAAATTTAGTTTTGAAAAGCACCCCAGGCATAATGAAGTATCGCTATTGCTTTATCACTTTTTAGATAGCGCAGAATTGAAAACAATCAACCCAAGTAATAAAGAATCTATAAAACATGCTATCTATTGGCATCATGCTAAACCATACCGCAAAGATAAAAACAGTTTTACGACCTATAAAGACATTGGTAAAAAGCTAATAGCTAACCAAAAAGGTGTTTTACTGCATGATATTTTAGGCCAAGCATATGTCTTACTAAACCAAGTGGTGGGGATTGACAAAAAGTATCGCTCAGCAACAAGCTCATTTTTGAGCAAAACTGTTAATAATGAAGCTGTTGCAGAACAAGAATTTATCATTTCAAGTTCATTACATACACCAAGTTATAAAGAATATGAGCTAGAAGAGTCTGTTTCAGCAAATTGCAGTAACGTAAAAATAAACGCGTTAAATAATATTGTACGAGCATGCGTTATCACTGCCGACAGAATCATTTCAGCCTTGAGCGCGGGAGAATTGCATGAAGCTATAGTGAAGCGTACCCTTGATAAAAAAGTGAGTGAGCTACTAGAAGTTGAATCTACTCTTACTTCAAACATTGAAGCTTGCCTTAGTGCGTTTTATCCCAACAGTGAGCGCAGTATTAAACAAAGCGATATTGCTAAGCGGCTAACCAACGCTGTGGATGTCGCAGTATTAGCAGGTGCCGCAGGTTGTGGTAAGACCAAAATAGCGTTGGAGTGGGCAAAGCTACAAGGCGCAAAACGCATTATTTGGGTCTGCCCACGAGTACAAGTCTGCCAAGGCTTGTTTTATGAATTAACCTCACAACAATATCTACCTAATAGTACGATTGAAATAAACACCGGCGAGTTTAAATTTCACAACCAATGGGATAATCAGATTCCAGAAGGTGAAAACTTTTCTGGTGATGTTGTGATTACCACGATAGATCAAATTTTGGGTTCCGTGATCAGCCACACAAATGCCAATACACTCATCGATTTTTTAAATAATCATGTTGTTTTTGATGAATTCCATGAGTATGTAAACATGCCAGCGTTTAACTTGCTTTTTGCGGAGTTGATCGCGGCTAAAAAAATCAAAGAACAGCAAGCTAATACTCTGTTGGTGTCAGCAACCCCACATTATGTATGTGTTGAAGAGTTACTTGGGATTCATCCCGATGACATCATAGAAATGCCATCGTTTAACCAAAGTCAGTACCAACTCGATTTTAAAATTTTTGATGATACCAAGCTTGATAATACTAACCCATTATTTACCCCGCAAAGTGACAGCACTTTTGTTATTAGCAACATGGCACTCACCGCACAGAATGGTTTTATCACCAATCAACATAATGAAAATGCGGTATTACTGCATTCTAAATTTATCAAAAGTGACAAGCAAAGATGGTTCGCTGAAGTCTTTGAATCATATAAGCGAGGCGGCACACGCAAATTTGAAGTGCTACGAAGCGGCCCTATTGTCCAAGCATCACTGAATATCAGTTGTGATTATATGGTCGCAGAAATAACCAATGCTGAAGATTGTCTTCAACGTTTAGGGCGACTAGATCGATTTGGCGAAAACGAAAAGATCAATATTTACACCTTAGCAGTGCCAGAATCCATCGCAGCACCAAAAGGCAATAGTCCAGCATCACGTTTTTTATCTAAATTATACGTCCTTAAATCTGTGCGTGAATGGTATCAGTTTTTATTAAACTCATTAGAGGGGAAGCCTTTCAATTTACCTGAAATTTATGCGCTTTATAAAGACTTTCACCATTTAGAAAATACAAAACAATATATCAAAAGTGATTTAGTGGCTGCACTCAAAGCAAGTGTTACAAAAATCAATGCAAAGGTGATTGACCCTATTGTTGTGCCACCTAAAAAGAGCAAAGAGAAGAAACGCAGTAAAATCAGCAAAGGATCATTACGCGGAGATAACCGTTTCGTGCAAATGGCAGTAGTTGACCTCAGCCAATCAGAGTATCAATACCTTGAACAATATGCTTACACAATACCGCTCGATGATGTCAGCGATATTGATAACTTGACCTATTCCACTAATGCAATTCGAGGCTTTGAGCAAAGCGATAAAGACTTGCTTTCGCACATGTTCAAAAAACACCACAACATTATGGGGGGCACCAAGTCATATAACGATAATGCGTTATTAAATGAAGCCCGTGATCCAGAATCACCCATTTATTTAAGTTATACCACCAACGATTTGCTAACGGTTGGTGGTGAAAGTGCACGTCATCCACATGCTATTTATTATGCCGTCTGTGATAAACAACCTATAGGCGCAATGTCAATTAAACAAATTAATCAAACAACAGAAGATGAGGAATAAATCATGGAAAAAGTAACAGGTATTAAAAGCGTTGATTTCAAAATTAAAGCGCTAGGCCATGGAGTTGTTAATTGGAATGGACCAACTACATTAACAGGCGATAGTGGAAAAACCGTTGATAATCATACAATGCCAAAATTAAGAGGTTATTCAAATTTAACTGGTAAAATAAAAGACGAAACTGGTTATAAATATAAAAAAGAGGCGACCGATATCGATTTTAAAAAAACGCCTTTATATATTAGCCAAAATTGTATTCGTCATCATTTGTTCAAAGAACAATCATTCGATCTGCATTTTGCCGGAGAGAGAAACTTAGAAAAAGTACTTGCTTCTATTACAGGATTGATTCGAGGTTATGTTGTACCTTCAAGCCAATGTAAGAGAACCAGCCCATTATTAATCGAAGACTTCGTAGACCAGCTAGGAAATGGTAATTTTGAGCAGTTTGGGCAGGCAGGTGAACGCGATAGTTCATCATTTTTTTCTAAAACCACTTTTGGCGATACTGAATATTTGTCATATGGCTCAATCAGTGTGGAGCAATTACAGTTTATTTCGCTAGATAAAAAGTTTGATCGCGCTAGTATGATAATAAAAGAGGGTCAAGGCGAAGAAGTTGCAGCGACCGTGCGATGTTTTATCAAAGAATTAAACCCATCATTGAATCCTATCGCGACTTTTCATAGTAATTACGTCCGTAAAGGTACTATTTTCGAAGAAGGTGAGTGCGGAATTTTACTAAACGACGATGCGATACAGGCAATTATTGAATATACATTATCCCGCATTACTGATTTAAGTATTCGCCAAGCCAAAGGGTATATGTATGTTGATGAAATCACAGTCGATTATAACGATAGCCATAAAATGATGCGTATTAAGCGTGATGAATCCGAAATTGTTACCGAGCCACAATCGCAATATGCCCAATATTTTTACGCAAAATAGGTGGTAATATGAAAATAACAATTGATTATGATTCTTGCTGGCGTAACTCTTTTTTAGGTGGCTCTAATAATGAGCCACTGCCTAAAAAAGGGAGAGAGTTTTTAGGCTCGATGACTAACCTTAAAAAACAGGGAAACTTTAAAGTTTGTGAAAATACATTAGATACCGTAATGGGTTTATTAAATCGATTAATTGGCGATCAACGAAAACTGTATCAAGCACGCAGCAAGGCGTATGAAGGTTCTTATTATTTTGAAGATATAGAAAGTAAAATCTCTTTTGTAGATAGGCCTCAATTCACAAATGAAATGACGTTTATCCGCAATATGAACGGCAGTACAGATCAAAATTCATTTACTGGAATGATTAAGGTGACAGATCCAGTTTTTACGTCTGAGTATTCTTCTCTATTTTGGAGTGTACTAGGTGTAGACCTTTCAACACTATGCAGCTTTATAGTTGATGACGTTAAAGTTGAAGAAAACATACAACTTGATCCGCTTAGTATTATTAGTCGCCTAGAATTCTTGAATAAGGAGAAACCTCAGGAAAATGTAGGTGGGGTTGAAAAGACTGTTGATTTTCTTAGAACGGTTTTTCCTGACACAGAGTACTTTACTAAAAAAGGGCAAGTAATGACGCTCAGTCTCTATTGTTCTGCGCTGTATTTACAATTAGCGCGATTAGAAGAGAAATATGATATGTCTTCTGCAAAAACTAAAGCGGGTGGGATTAGTGGTATCTCAAAACGAGGTTTTACTAAAAAAGACTTCATGGATCGTTATACAACAGGGCCAAAAAAAACCATTTGGGGCAATCCTTTTATTAAAAAGGAAAAAATAAAAGGGCAGGGGGAGGTAACCTCCATGATGACTAAAGCCAGTGGCCAACTTGAAATTATTATTGACGTTGATCGCGAGAAAGGACTCGAAATTAAAAAACTTATTGAAAGTGCCGGGGTATCGAGTTTTTACTTAGGTAAAAAGGGCCTTGCCTATGTTTCAAATATTCGAGTTTAGGAGGGAGTATGGATTCTTACATTGAACTACGTCTAAAACCTGATGCTGAAATGAGTGAAGCGGAACTTAGCAGTAAGGTTTTCACCAAATTTCATAAAGCGTTAGTAAAGCTAAACACGAATCAAATTGGTGTTAGTTTTCCGCAAGTGCATTTAAAACTTGGCAGGGTATTTCGTATTCACGGTGAAGTAAGTTTGCTTAATGACTTTCAAGGTTTAAATTGGCTAGGGCCATTAAGTGGTTATTGTCAACAAAGTGATATTTTACCTGTGCCAGAAAATACTCAATACCGTGTTGTTGCAGAAAGAAGAAGTAATTTGAGTAAGGCAAAACTAAGGCGCTTAATTGCCAGGGGTAATATCGATAAAGAAGGTGAAAAGCGATACAAGGTGAAAATGTTAAGTCAAGGTTTTGATAATCCTTACTTAGATTTGTTTAGTAGCTCAACAGAGCAAGTGCATCGCAAATTCTTTGAGTTTAGTGATGACAAAGCTGAACCTATTGATGGTACGTTTGATTCTTATGGGTTAAGTAAAACAGCTACCGTACCTTGGTTTTAACCCTTTACTTTTGCTCTTTAAAAATATGATATAAAAACAGCAGGTTACAGCAGGTTGTTATTTAGATGGTTAAACTATCATTTTTAATTTAACTACCTGTTGTAACTTATTTTTATGTTGATATTCTATTGTTCACTGCCGCACAGGCAGCTTAGAAAGCAAAGATAGTGAGCGAATCGCTGTGGTGGTAGTTCACTGCCGCACAGGCAGCTTAGAAAACTTGGTCGAGTCGCCCACGCAGTTCATAAGCGTTCACTGCCGCACAGGCAGCTTAGAAATGCATACAGCGCTTTGCTTTAGCTTCAAACTGGTTCACTGCCGCACAGGCAGCTTAGAAATAATACATCTTGCTGCATTGGCACAACTTCATGTTCACTGCCGCACAGGCAGCTTAGAAATAACCGGCCTAGCTGTTACCGACTACCCAGCAGTTCACTGCCGCACAGGCAGCTTAGAAATTACAGTATTGATGAGTATGTGAGCACGCTAAGTTCACTGCCGCACAGGCAGCTTAGAAATGCAATTGCCTTGGCGATTGGTAGCGTTGCTGGTTCACTGCCGCACAGGCAGCTTAGAAATGTGAACTTCGAGAACTTGATTTATTCATTTAGTTCACTGCCGCACAGGCAGCTTAGAAAGTACTCGTTAACACCGTCCGAAATTTTTGCAAGTTCACTGCCGCACAGGCAGCTTAGAAATTCTGTTTCGCTATCAATTCGCAAACGCATATGTTCACTGCCGCACAGGCAGCTTAGAAATCCCACATGCGCCACATCAATCATTTTAGTAAGTTCACTGCCGCACAGGCAGCTTAGAAAAAACGCCATAATCACCTGCTTTTGAGGAAACCGTTCACTGCCGCACAGGCAGCTTAGAAAGTTAACCATTACAGAGTTGCAGCGCGCAAAGCGTTCACTGCCGCACAGGCAGCTTAGAAATTGAATAGTCATGAACTGTGCTAACATAGATCGTTCACTGCCGCACAGGCAGCTTAGAAACTGGGCTAAACCGCTTAACAGCACTGGCTATCGTTCACTGCCGCACAGGTAGCTTAGAAATCGCGCCCTTTAACTCGCTGGCCGTCAAACGCGTTCACTGCCGCACAGGCAGCTTAGAAACAGCATTTATGGCCGCGCAACAAGTGCACATAGTTCACTGCCGCACAGGCAGCTTAGAAATTTTGCTGCTGAGCACGTAAGAAGTCTGACTTGTTCACTGCCGCACAGGCAGCTTAGAAATGTTTTGTCATTGCCCGGAAGTTATTCGGGGTGTTCACTGCCGCACAGGCAGCTTAGAAAATGTTAAAAACCGATGGGGGCGCGGGCGCATTGTTCACTGCCGCACAGGCAGCTTAGAAATATCAAACAACTTTGTATGAGATTGGAGAGCTGTTCACTGCCGCACAGGCAGCTTAGAAATCGCTGCTTTTTGTAGCTGCCTTTTACGGTAGGTTCACTGCCGCACAGGCAGCTTAGAAAAGAATCAGACGAACGCGACTTTTTAATGTTGTGTTCACTGCCGCACAGGCAGCTTAGAAAGCTTATGTGATATTGAACGCGAAACGTTTTAGGTTCACTGCCGCACAGGCAGCTTAGAAATTTGTTATTTGGCGACGAGCTAGGCGCAGTAAGTTCACTGCCGCACAGGCAGCTTAGAAAACATACGAAAACGCTGAGCCTATGGCGTTAACGTTCACTGCCGCACAGGCAGCTTAGAAAAAATTAAGAAAGCTGCTAGATAAAAATCAAACGTTCACTGCCGCACAGGCAGCTTAGAAAGTTATCACCCTGCATAACTGAGCCGATATTTTGTTCACTGCCGCACAGGCAGCTTAGAAAGCAATTAAGCGGCTGTGTTTTAACTACCTGTCGTTCACTGCCGCACAGGCAGCTTAGAAAACTATCAAGGCGATAGACAAACCCATCTTCACGTTCACTGCCGCACAGGCAGCTTAGAAATTACCGAGCATTTCCCACTCTTGATCGTTAAAGTTCACTGCCGCACAGGCAGCTTAGAAATCTCATACATGGAATACAATTGCCCGTTGTTAGTTCACTGCCGCACAGGCAGCTTAGAAATGACTAACTACTACAGAACAGTGGTGTCAGGTGTTCACTGCCGCACAGGCAGCTTAGAAAGCTTGTAACTTCACGACCATAATAAATATTTTGTTCACTGCCGCACAGGCAGCTTAGAAAACCGTCTAACAAGTGGTGTGCTTCGTCTAGCAGTTCACTGCCGCACAGGCAGCTTAGAAATTCTAGCGCTTTGAGCTGCATTTTGATAAGACGTTCACTGCCGCACAGGCAGCTTAGAAATGATAAAAAGATGTAATCCCCAGCGACAAATTGTTCACTGCCGCACAGGCAGCTTAGAAATTTATCTTCAATGATATAAGTGTATCTATACCGTTCACTGCCGCACAGGCAGCTTAGAAATTGAAGTTGATTATGTGCAAATTACCGAGCCGGTTCACTGCCGCACAGGCAGCTTAGAAATAAGCGCCAATATATCATCTAGCGCCTGATTCGTTCACTGCCGCACAGGCAGCTTAGAAAATTTGATTGGCGCACAATCGGGCGACTAGTCAGTTCACTGCCGCACAGGCAGCTTAGATGATAAGTGACTGAAACGAAGTTTCGCAGCACGAAGAAGTGAGGTCATGGATGACCGATGTAACCCAGCTCCAGGGATGGATTAAAGACTCAGAAGTTAGTGTAACCACAAGTTCACTGCCGCACAGGCAGCTTAGATGATAAGTGACTGAAACGAAGTTTCGCAGCACGAAGAAGTGAGGTCATGGATGACCGATGTAACCCAGCTCCAGGGATGGATTAAAGACTCAGAAGTTAGTGTAACCACAAGTTCACTGCCGCACAGGCAGTTTAGGTGATAAGTGACCGAAATGACTTTCGTTTATGAATATGCAGCGCGAAGAAGTGAGGTCATGGCTGAACGCTGTAACCCAGGTTATAAGTCAACTAAATACCCAGCAGCTAGTTGTAAGTCAAATTTTTTGGCAATATTAAAAAGCCAGTGGGTTAATCCAACTGGCTTTTTGGTTTTATTATCTAACCGTGGTTAATACTATTAACGGCGTACGTCTTTTGGTGCGCCGCCTTCAGGCCAGTCGTTTGCTTTAGCGGCAAATGCTGGGCGTGCTAGGTGGCTAAAGTAAAATGCAATATCAACGGCTTCTTGGTCAGTTAAAATACCTTCTTGGCCAAGTGGCATGTTGCCTTTTATAAATGCAGCGGCGGTATAAGTACGTGCCATACCTGCGCCGTCGTTAAATGAGTTACCGCCTGCTACTGCCGGGAACATGTAAGTGCCGTTAGGGTATAAGCCTTTGGCGTCCATTTGATGGCAGCTTGCACAGTGCTGCGCATACAGTGTTTTACCATTTTCTGCGTTTGGCTCTAGGTCTTTGTTAATTGCTATAAAACCATTATTACTTTTTAAGTCATCTTTTGTTTTTATGTCTTGCGATAAAAAGTTCATATAGCTGACCATAGCTTGCATTTGTGTAGAGTCGGTTATTAATGGTTGGCCGTTCATTGAGCGTTGAAAACAGCCATTAATACGATCTTCAATAGTGTTTATTTTAGCATTACGGCTACGAAACTTAGGATAAACCACGTTCATACCTACATAAGGGGCTGCGTTAGCTACGCGGCCTTCGTTTAGGTGGCAAGAACTACAGTTTAGTTTGTTATTAACGTTTTCGGGTAATTGGCGGTAGGTATCGATAACTAATAAACGCCCGTAACGAATTAAATCAGATTCAGGGCTATTATCTAAATCGTTAATGTTTGGCGTTGATAAGGTGTTTGGGTGGCTTGCTGATAGGTTAGTAATTACTGGCGCATTGCTTAGCGCTTTTTGTATATCTGATTGTGGTTCGGCCGTTGCTTTTGTAGTAATGCTAGTTGCATTTTGGCTGGTTGCTTTTTCAACAGCAGTGGTTTTAGCGGTTGTTTGTTTAGCTGGTTCAGGTACTGGCTCAGAGCAAGCAAATAGCGCTAAGATAGCGCTTAAAATAGTAATGTGACGGAGTGTAAACATAATTTGACCCTAGGGTATAAAAGTGTGTGGATTATACGCCTGAAAAACCATTTTCCTATTGCTTTAAATCGGTTTGCCGACGTTATTTGGCTAAAAGTTAGCGATTAAAAAAACCATAATTTATTGTATTTAAAAATATAGTTAATAATTATTTAAAATGTATATTTTATTTTAATATTTAGGGCGTGTTGGTCATTAATAGTTACAATATTATGCTATTTAGCGGGCGATTTAATTGGACGGAAATTTATAGCTTAGTAATATAAAGCGAGGATTTAATAAGGGCCGCAATTGTAAAGGGGCTGTATAAAACAGTAAAACCATTATTTGAGCATGGCTTTACTGTTTTGAGGGAAAGTGCTTAATACTTTTTCTTTGGCATTTTTAATTGTGTATCAAACTCATCCGGAAACAGTATAGTGCCGTCGTCGTCTTCGGTTGGAAAAACGGCAATAAGTAAGTCGTCGTCTTCTAAGCCGGGTGTCCAGCGGTTTATCCAATCTTGTGTGGGAATAGCTTTAGACGTACAACCTTCCCATTCGCCAGTGGCCCATGCTTGTGCAAACTCGCGAGTTGGCCATACGGGTACGCAGTCGTCATCTTCGTTGGTGAGCATAACGCAGCCATCGTCATCGTTTAAAATCCATACTTGTTTAAATTGCTGTGTGGTTTCAAACATAAAAGCGAGTCGTTTTTTGGCACCAAGGCCTAAAATTACGTCGTGTTGTTCTGTGTTATTTGCTGTTGTCATAATTTGCTTACTCTAAGTTTATGGCTTGGTATTAAGTGTAAGTATATCGAGTTATATGACAGTGTGGTGAAAAGTTATTATTTAATTTACCCTATATAGATCTAATTTACGGCTCTGTAAGTATAAGTTTTATTATTAATTTGAGCGTTCATTCAAAAATACCCTTGAATGTTTACCAAATGGCCGCATTTACACACCATACTTGCTATATAGGTTGAGCATTTAGTGCTTAGCCATTCCCACACAAAGGATCCACAATGTCGATTGATTTACTTGCCCCGTATAAATTAAACAGCACAATTGAGCTTAAAAACCGCGTATTAATGGCGCCGTTAACGCGCAGTATGGCTGATGATAACCTAGTGCCAACTCAAGCTATGGTTGACTACTACGCACGTCGTGCAGATACAGGGTTAATTATTAGCGAAGCGACAATTATTCGCCCAGACGCGCAAGGCTATCCTAATACGCCGGGTTTATTTACTAGTGAGCAAATTCAGGGCTGGAAAAAAGTAACCGACGCAGTACATACCAATGGGGGCAAAATATTTGCCCAGCTTTGGCATGTTGGCCGTGTTGCTCACCCACACTTTTTTGATGGCGATGTACTTGCGCCATCAGCAATTGGTGTAGAAGGGACAGTTCCGCGCATGCGTGAGCTTACTTACATTACGCCAAAAGCGGCAACCACAGATGATATTAAAAGCTTAGTAGCCGATTACGCAAAAGCAGCTGAAAACGCAATAGAAGCAGGCTTCGACGGCATAGAAATTCACGGTGCTAACGGTTATTTAATTGATCAGTTTTTACATTATGCAGCAAATGAGCGCAATGATGAATACGGCCAAACGCCTGAGAACATGGCGCGTTTTGCGCTTGAAGTAACCGACGCAGTTATTGCTGTCGTTGGAAACGAACGTACCGCTATTCGTGTAACGCCGGGTGCTTATTTTAATATGACCGAGGATAGCCGCGACAAAGCCGTATTTGATTATTTGTTAGCTGAATTAGACACAAAAGATCTTGCTTACTTACATGGTGGAATTTTTGACGACAGCATGCGTTTTGACTCGCTTGAAGGCAAAAACACCTCTGAGTTTTTACGCGCAGGCTACAAAGGTACGTTAGTAGGTGTGGGTAGCTATAGTTTTGAGACAGCAAAAGAGGCGATTAACGACGCTAAGTTTGACTTAATTGCCATTGGTCGCCCACTTATTGCAAACCCAGACTACATAAGCAAAATTAGTAATAATCAACCGCTGGTAGAATACAATGCCGATATGCTTAGCGAGCTGGTGTAACTATTAGTTTTATAATTATTTAAAACGATTTTTAAGACAACCCATAAGCTTACTTTTGGGTTGTCTTTTTTTGTACATATTCCTGCCATAAATTTCCCATATTTGTTTAATTTTTATGTAAATAAAGTTCATCCCCGTTGTCATATTTAAAACTCATACTGCTCCCGTTTTCATAATAATTAATTTTTAATAATTAAAACTAAACGGGACAACAATGTACGCTTTAAAAAACAAATCGCTTTTGAGCATGGCTATAGCCATGGCTGTATCAACATCTGTTTATGCAAACGACAAAACTATAGAAGAAATAACCGTAGTCGCTAAGCCTACCAGCTACGCTAACAACGTTATTGAGCCTGCAATGCTTGAGCAACAAAGTTCGGTAGCAAGTATATTGTCGGTGATTGATAATTTACCGGGTATTAGCATAAACGAAGGTGATGCATTTGGTGGTGACGACTGGTCTACCACAATTACAATGCGTGGTTTTAGTATTGACGGTAACCAACAGCAATTAGGGATGACAGTAGATGGCATACCCAATGGTGGCTCTAATTACGGTGGCGGCGCTAAAGCAAACCGTTACCTAGACAGCGAAAACCTGGCTACAGTTGAAGTCGGCCAAGGTACGTCTGATATTAAATCGGCATCGCTGGAAGCGCTAGGCGGTACATTTAATTTTGTAAGTAAAGACCCCAGCCTCGAAAAGGGCACTACGTTTGCCTATACATCGGGCAGCCACGACGCCTCGCGTTATTATATTAAGCACGAAACAGGCACTGTTTTTGATAATACCCAAGCATACGTAAGCTACTCGCAAACCGACACCAGCCGTTGGATTGGCTCGGGAAGTAATGGCGGTAAAGACAATCAACATGCTGAGCTTAAGTTTGTATCTAATTTTAACGATTTAACCCTAACCGGACGTTTATCTTACGACGATGTAAGCGAAACTAACTACAACAGCGTGAGTATTGAACAATTTGAGCAAACACCTAATTGGGATCAATTAACGTGGAACTGGACAGGGGTTCCGCATTTTGATCAAATGTTTGCCGAAGGTTGGGGGACGCTACGTGAAAATACCTTAGGTTATTTAAAGTTTGAATATGCAATTTCGCCCACATCACTATTAACGATCAGCCCTTATTATCATAAAAACTCGGGGCGTGGTGACTGGATCCCACCATATTTAACAACCCCAGTTGATGAAAACGGCGAGCCAACAACACAAGGCGGTACTAATGCTGGCTCTTATGGCTTTGCTGATAGCGAGGGTAACCCGCTTGCACCTAACTCAGGTTGTACAGCAAGCTTAAGTTGGCCGTGGGAGTCGGGGCCTGGTTTAAATCCGGCGTGTTACGACGATACAGCAACGCCCGTTATGTCTTATCGTCATACCCATTACAAAAAAGATCGTTTAGGCGTAACTGCTAACTACCAAGCAACGTTTGGTGATCACGATATTGAGGCTGGTTTTTGGTATGAGCAAAGCGAGCGAGAAGAGTCGCGTGATTGGCACAAAGTAATTGATGCGCGTATTTTTCATCATTTTGAAAACACCCCTTACTGGACTCAGTACAAAAATACCTTTGATACAGATACGTTCAAATGGTACATCCAAGACTCTATTAACTTAGGTGATTTAACCTTAAATATTGGCGCTAAACAGTATTTAGTTGAGTTACAAAAGTACGACCACTTTGCTAACGAAAGCTCAGATAAAGTAGACAGCGACTCTGATGTTTTATTTAGTGGTGGTGCGCTGTACCAGTTAAATAACGATACCGAACTATTTGCAAGTTACAGCGAAAACTTTGCTGCAATTAAAGACGGGGTGCTAGAGCGCGACAGTTCAACACTGACTGAAATAGAGCCAGAAACAGCAAAAAACATTGATTTTGGTGTACGCTACCAAGCCGATAGATTAACGCTAAGCGCAACGGCCTACAGCGTTAAGTTTGATAACCGTATTACCTTTATTGCACCTGGCAGTGATTCAGGCGGAATTGACTACACTATTGGCACTAATGGTTCATACATAAATGTAGGGGGCATCGATTCTAAGGGGTTAGAGCTCTCTGCAAGCTATATGCTCACACCAAGCTGGAGTGTTTATTCGTCGTATACCAATAGCAGCTCTGAATATTCGTCTGATGATCCAAATGCATATGACTCACAAGGCGTATTACTACAAGATAAAGATGGCAACACTGCAGCGCCAAGCTTTAAAAAAGGCGATAGCTTAATAGATACATCGGAAGATTTATTGGTTGTATCTACCGATTACTTTAGTGACGGCTTTCGTGTTGGTTTGTCGGCTAAATACACAGGTGAGCGTTTAGGTGCATGGCAAGACGAAGGCACGCGAGCACGCAATAAAGTAGACGGCTACACGGTACTCGACTTTAATGCCGGTTACTCAACCGATGTAGACGCAGGGCCATTTAAAGCCATTGATCTCTCGTTTGTTGTTTATAACATAACCGATAAAAGCTACTTAGCAGGTGGCACAGGTAATGGGACTACTTACTTTATTGGTGCGCCTCGTACTGCTGCGGTTACCTTTACTGCAGATTTTTAAGTCGTAATATAAATTATTTTAAGCCCATTACTAATGGGCTTTTTGTTATAAAAATAGGCCGATAACAATATGAAAACGATTTTAAAAGTAAGTGCATTTAGTTTAATTGCCCTAGCAAGCGACTTTGCAGCGGCAGTACAAAATACGACACAAAATGTCGTGTTGGTAACGCTTGACGGTGTGCGCTGGCAAGAGGTGTTTAGTGGTGCAGATAAAAACCTTATTAATAATTCCGATTTTGTTAAAAAACCAGAGCAGCTAAATACAGAGTTTTGGCATAACAGCCCTGCAAAACGCCAACAACTGCTGATGCCGTTTATTACCCAGATTGTGGCTAAGCAAGGGATAATAATGGGTAATAGAGAGCAAGGCTCTAATATGTCGGTAAGTAACCCGTGGTATTTTTCGTATCCCGGTTATAACGAAATACTTAGCGGTGAGGTAGATGAAGGTATTAATAGTAACAATAAAATTCCTAACCCAAATCACACTATATTAGAGCGTTTGGAGCGCCAACCCGCATTTAAAAATAACACCGCTTTATTTGGTAGCTGGGATGTATTTCCTTCAATACTTAATACAGAGCGCAGTAAGGTATATGTTAACGCCGGATTTATGCCAATTGAGGAGGATTTATTTGAAAATGCGCCACTTTTAAATGCCATGCAAAATGAAATTCCGAGCCCTTGGAGTAATGTACGATTAGACAGTTTTACCTATCGGTTTGCTAAGGCGTATATGTTAGCTAAAAAGCCAAAATTATTAGTAATAAGTTTAGGGGAGACCGATGACTTTGCCCACGATGGTGACTATCACGCGTATTTAAAATCGGCAAAACAAAGTGATGCCTTTATAGCTGATTTATGGAATACCATTCAAGCAACACCTGGGTATAAAAATAACACCACCCTAATCATTACCACAGATCATGGCCGTGGTAGTAACGCAAGCGACTGGCAACATCACAGTTCAAAACGCGCCTTAGCAGCACTGCATTTAGGCGAAAATAAGTTTCCCGAGGGAATTGTAGGCTCCGAACATATTTGGCTTGCCGCTATTGGCCCTGCCATAAAAGGCCAAGGCTTAGTTAAAACAGCTACTGAGCTTAAACAAACGCAAATTGCCGCAACAGTGTTAAAGGCGCTTGGGCAAAACCCAAAGCAAATAAATGCCAATATGGCACCGGCTATTAATGAGATTTTAAAATGAAAATAATAGCCGCGGTAGTATTAACCAACTTACTTGTTAGCTTTAGTGCTTTGAGTGCTCCCTCTAAAATATTATTTGGCTCGTGCGGGCATCAAGATAAAAGCATTCCTATATTCGATGCCATAAACAAAGAGCAGAGCGATTTATTTATATTTTTAGGCGACAATATTTATGGCGATACCAATAATATGAGCGTACTTGCCGATAAATATCAGCGCTTAGGGGCAAAGCCCGGTTTTAAAACACTAAAAGCGCAAACGCCTATTATAGCTATGTGGGATGACCACGATTATGGCCAAAACGATGCCGGTAAAGAGTATCCGCATAAAGAAGAGTCGCGGCAAATTATGCTCGATTTTTGGCAAGAACCTGCAAACTCACCACGACGCACTCGCCCCGATGGTATTTATACCTCGTATACGTATGGTGAAGGTGAGCAAACTGTGCAGGTGATTATGCCAGATTTGCGCTGGAACCGAGATGCGTTAAACGCAGTAAGTAAGTTGGAGTACGACACTAAGCGCAAACTAAATAATCAAGGCCCGTATAGCCCAAGTCATGTTAAAGGCGCGTCAATGCTTGGTGAGGCGCAGTGGCAATGGCTTGAACAAGAGCTTAAAAAGCCCGCGGCTATAAAGCTAATTGCCTCAAGCTTACAGCTACTTCCCGATTTTACAGGGTGGGAGTCGTGGGCTAATTTCCCCGACGATCGAAAGCGTTTATTTACACTGATCAAAAAGCATAAAGTAAACGGCGTAGTTATTATTAGCGGCGATACCCACTGGGGCGAAATTTCACAGTATAAGCACAACCTTGACTACCCACTAATAGAAATGACCAGTTCTGGCCTAACCGAAAAATGGAAAAATGTAAGCCCTAACACACACCGAATAGGGGACTTTACCCACCAGGTTAATTACGGCGATTTAAGCATAGACTGGCAACAAGCCGACCCGTCAATTTTATTACAGCTCAAAGATATTGATGGTAAAGCAATAATGCAAAGTCAGTTTAAACTCTCAAGCATTAGCCCTTATTAATAATTGCCCTTATAAAACGCACAGTAGATAGCATCACTACTGTGCGTATAAAATTTAACTAACCCGCTGATTTATTTAAGCCAATTTGCGCTAATCGCTACCCCTGTAATTGAAAATATCTTACACTCGTTTTATCTCAAGCAAGGACAGGTAAGTATGCTCAATATTATTCAATCAAACCGTATGGAAGCACTGCAAGCGCAGTTTCATCAGTTATTAAAAACCAACCCATTAGCAAGCCCATTCGACAAAGAAGTGGTACTGGTGCAGTCTCCGGGTATGTCGCAGTGGTTAAAAATTGGTTTGAGCGAAAACTTAGGTGTAGCGGCGCAGGTGGATTTTCCGCTGCCTTCGAGCTTTATTTGGCAGTTGTATCAGCAACTTTTACCAAATGTACCTAAAGAGTCGGCGTTTAATAAACCCAACCTTGCATGGAAACTGTTTGCTATTTTACCAAGCTGTATTGATGAGCCACTGTATTTACCGCTAAAAACCTATTTAGAGGGCGATATTGACGGCCAAAAAACCTTTGCCTTGTGTGAAAAAATAGCCGACGTGTACGACCAATATTTAATGTACCGCCCGCATTGGATTGCCACATGGGATAGCGGTACAGATGAACTTGATGATGTTGATGTAACCATAGCCCCGTGGCAACCTGATTTATGGCGACGCATTGTACAGTTAAGCCTAGAGCTTGGGCAAAGTCAGTTTCATCGCGCGAATATGCAAGGACAACTGCTGGCAGCGCTTGAGACAATGGACAACAGCTTATTACCACAACGCATTAGTTTATTTGGTATATCGGCCATTGCCAGCTCGCAGCTTGAAGTATTTACAGCGCTGAGTGAAAAAACCGAGGTGTTTTTATTCTTTTTTAATCCCAGTGAGCATTATTGGGGCGATATTATTGATGAAAAAACCGCCGCTAAAATAAGTGCAAAATACGCCAAAATGCCGCTGGTGGAAGCGCAGCAAAAAAAGCAAACTAATCCCGATGAAGAATACTACTTTATAGGCAACCCTCTGTTATCCTCGTGGGGTAAATTAGGTCGCGACTACTTTGAGCAGCTAGTACAGCTAGATGCCCGTTGGGTTGATGGCTTTATTGATGTGTTTGATGACACCTTACTTGGGCAAATACAAAGTGAAATTTATCAGTTGGCGTTTAAAGGTGAGTCACTGACCGATAACAAAGAGTGGTTTATAAACGACGAAGGTAAATTGCCTATAAGTGCAACCGACACCAGCATTACGCTAAGCGATTGCCATACACCGCTTCGAGAAGTTGAGCGTCTGCACGACTACTTACTTAATTTATTTAATCAAAACCCTGCGCTTACTCCCAAAGACATAATAGTAATGATGCCCGATGTAGGCACTTACAGCCCGTACATTGAAGCCGTTTTTGGTGGTGCACAAGGTAGCCGCTTTATTCCTTACGCATTGGCCGATTTAGCCATAGAGCAAGAAAAACCCGTACTTAGCTCGTTTGCGAGTTTAGCTAATTTACCGTTTTCGCGCTTTGGCGTGTCGGATATTCTCGATTTATTACAAGTGACGCAAATAGCCGAAAAATTTGGCCTTGAGGCACACGAGTACGAGCAAATTCAATATTGGCTGGAACGTGTTGGCGTAAAATGGGGCATAAATGCCGAGCATAAAAGCAGCTTTGATTTACCCGCTATCGATTTAAACACCTGGCAACACGGGCTTAACCGTTTATTACTAGGTATTGCCATGCGCGACGAGCAATGCCCGTTTAACGGCATTTATAGCGCCGATGAAGTAGAAGGCATGGCGCTTGATACGCTTAATAAGCTAGTGCACTTTATTGATGTGCTACAAAGCTTTAAAGAGCAATTAACGCCCGACGATACGCTTACCAACAAAGCGCATGTTTTAAGCGAGTTGCTTAGTGCAATTTACGAGAGCGAAAGCGACGACAGCTGGGATTTATTGGTGCTGCAAAACGTGCTCGAAGAGTTACAAAAGCATCATAATAATGGTGATTACAGCAAAGCGGTGTCGCAGCGTATTGTTAGTTACTTAATTAAACAAGGCATTCAAGAAAAAGGCGTAGGGCAGCGCTTTTTAGTGGGGCAAGTTAACTTTTGTACCCTAATGCCAATGCGCGCCGTGCCATTTAAAGTGGTGTGTATGCTGGGTTTGAATGATGCCGACTACCCGCGTAACGTACAGCCGATTGGTTTTGACTTAGTGCCTTATTCTAAAAAACAAAAAGGTGACCGATCACGTAAATTAGATGATCGTTACTTATTTTTAGAAGCGCTACTCAGTGCCCGCGATAACTTATACATGAGTTACATTGGTCGCTCGTGTTTTGACAACCAACCGCGCATGCCATCAACCCTTGTGAGCGAGTTGCTAGAATATATTGGGCGTAGCTTTGCATTAAGCGACGACAGCGAAAAAACACTGCCAGAGTGTTTAATTAGCCAGCAGCATTTACAGCCCTTTAATAGCCATTATTATTTAGCCAATGAGCAAGCAAACACTGTGCTGAGCAACCACAGCTATAATCCAATTTGGCTGCCAAGTGAGTCAATAACCCCACAAGTCGTGAGCGCGCTTAATGCAACACCGCCTGAGCAGTTAGAGCTCGATGTGTTTATTCGCAGTGTTTGCAACGCCCAAGAAAGCTTTTATCAACAAAGTTTAGGATTGCGATTACCGCAATTTAACGAAGTAGTAAAAGACGAAGAGCCCTTTAGCCTAGACGCATTGCGCCGCTATTTTTACCTTGATGAAATACTCGAAGCCAACATTAACGAGCTGCCACTTAGTACAGAACAAATATTGCAACGCGGCGAACTACCACAAGCCAACGTAGGTAGCTTAATATTTGAGAGCATGCAGCACCGAGTAGACGCATTGGCAGGGCAAGTGAAAGAGCAAATTAAAGGGGGCAAAAGCGACCCTATAGAGGTAGCCCTCGAACTAGAAAACACTAAAATAGAAGGCTGGTTAAACCATATTTATTTGCAAAAACAAGTGTTTTATCGCAGCGCTAGTATAAAAGCGAAAGATTTAATTAAAGGCTTTATTTATCACCTAGTAGCGCAAAGTATGGAGCAACAAGTAGAAACGCTAATACTTGGGCTTGATAAACAAGCTACCTTTGCGCCAATAAGTAAAACCGATGCCGATGCATTGTTACTTGATTGGTTTGAGTTATACAAAGCACTGCGCAACGAGCCCGTGGCGTTTTTTCCGGTAAGTGGCTACGAGTACGTAAAAAGCGGCGGCGATATAGCAAAAGCCATGAGTAAATTTAGCCCGCAATACATAGGGCGAGGCGAGGGCGAAAACCCCTATATTCGCTTAACGGTACAATCGCTTAACGATTGCCAAGACGAGTTTATACAGTGGAGCGATAAATTACTCGCCCCGTTATTTGCACACGCTAAGGAGAGTGACCATGCAAGCGCTTAATCCACTTACTATGCCACTAACAGGGCAAAGCTTAATTGAAGCCAGTGCCGGTACGGGTAAAACGTATACAATTACTGGCCTATATTTACGTTACTTATTGGGAATGCAAATAGCCGATGATGCAAACTCGCTATTAAATAAGCCGCTAAGCGTTGAGCAAATACTGGTGGTAACTTTTACCGATGCTGCCACGCAAGAAATTAAAGACCGCGTGCGTAATCGTATCATCACCGCGCGCGATGCACTTCTTGGGCAAGACCCAAAAGATGAGCTTATAGCAGGAGTTATAGCTGCCGTTGATGATAAACACCGCGCCTTTGATTTACTCGATGCAGCGGCTAAATCGATGGACGAAGCGGCTATTTTTACCATTCATGGCTTTTGTCAGCGCATGTTAAAACAACACGCGTTTGAGTCGGGTGTGGCGTTTAACTTAGAGTTTATTTTGGATGAGCGCGACATATTGCTCGAAACCATTAAAGATTTTTGGCGCGCCTTTGTATATCCACTCAATAAAGAAAAAACCGATGCTATTTTAGGCGTGTTTGCCGCGCCAGAAGCTTTATTTGGCAAAGTGTCGAGTATTTTAAATAAAGCGAATGCGCAAATAACCCCGCAAGTAAACTTAGATGATGTATGGCAAGCGCGTGACGAGTACATAATCCGTGTACCTGCATTTAAAAAAGCGGTATTAGAGCAAGAGTTTATAGCTGCGATTAAAGGCTCGGGCTTAAGTGGTTCTAAAACGCCAGGGCGCAAAGGCAGCCTTGCAGCACTTGAAGCCTTTTGTTTAGGCGGCGATTTGTTTTTTGAATTTGGTACTAGCAAGTATTCGTTTGAGGTATGGAGCAGTGAAAACTTAAGCGATATAAGTAACTATAAAAAAAATCAGCCGCTATTTACACATCCGCTATTAACTGAATTTGACCAACTGGCAGCACTTAATAACACCATAAACCAAGGGCTAGCAATTGCTGTAGTGCAGCATGCGGCAAAGTGGGTAAAAGCAGCCGTAATAAAGCGCAAGCAAGAGCAAAGCGTGATCACCCCAGATGATTTACTTAGCAATTTACACAGTGCATTAAATAACGAGCAAGGCAATGTACTGGCGCAAAAAATTGCTCAGTTGTTTCCGGTGGCTATGATAGATGAGTTTCAAGATACCGATCCGATTCAGTATGGTATTTTTAGTAAAATTTACCAGCAAGAGCACACTACACTGGCGATGATTGGCGATCCTAAACAAGCTATTTATGGTTTTAGGGGCGCAGACATTTTTACCTATATTGGTGCCAAGGAAGCGGTGCAAAAACAGCAGCAATTTACGCTAGGCACTAACTTTCGATCTAGCAGCGATGTAGTAAGCAGCGTAAACAGCTTATTTGGTAAGCACGCTAACAGTTTTATTTATAACGATGCCATACCGTTTAATGCAGTAGCAGCTAAAGGTAAAAAAGCTGACGAGTCGTTTTTGATTGACGGACAAGCAGCCACTGCGTTTGAATTTTGTGTATTTAGCGACACCGCCGCAGATGAAAAAAACAAGCCGACAGGCAAAGCCATTGGGCAGCAGCACTTAGCCACCTTTTTTGCCAATAAAATAGTCACTTTACTAACGCAGGCCGAGCAAGGGCGAGCCTGTATTGGTGAACAGCCAGTAAGCGCTGCAGATATTTGTATATTAGTGCGTGACCGTGTTGAGGCGCAAATAATGAAAAAGGCCTTAAGCAACGCTAAAATTGCCAGCGTGTATTTATCGCGCGAGAGTGTGTTTAGCCAAGAGCTTAGCCATCACTTACTTAATTTTTTAACTGCGTTGCATGGCCAGTATGATGAGTCGCTATTACGTGGGGTGTTAGCAGGGCCGTTATTTTGTTTAAGCTATAACGAAATATATGCACTGGCAGATGACGAGGCACAATGGCAAGAGCACTTAAACTTTTTTGCGCAACTTAACCATATTTGGAACAAGCAAGGCGCTATGGCAATGCTTGAGCGCTTAATGAGCCACAATCAACTTAGTGCTAAATGGCAAGGCTTAGGCTACAACGTTGAGCGCTGGCTTACCGACTTTAGGCACCTTGGCGAAATACTACAGCAAAAACAAATTGAGCTTGAGGGCACACTGCGTTTACTGCGCTGGTTTGCACAAAAGGTAAGCCAGCAAGATGGCGAAACAGTGCAAGTACGCCTAGAGAGTGACGCTAATTTAGTTAAAATAGTGACTATGCACGCCTCAAAAGGGCTTGAGTATCCGCTGGTATTTATGCCCTTTGCTAGTGGCTATCGTGAAACAAAAGAAGCGCTGTATCATAATAATGGCACACTAATTTACGATTTAAGTAAAGGGGATGACGCACTGCAAAAAGCAGAGCAAGAGCGCCTTGCCGAAGATTTACGCTTACTGTATGTAGCACTCACTCGCGCGGTACACTTTTGTGCTATTGGCATGTATAACATTGGCCAGGGGCAAAGTAGCCGTTTGGCAATACAAAGCAGCGCCCTGGGGCATGTGTTATTTGCAGGGCTTGAAATTACGAGCAGTCAAATTTGGCGTAACCATTTAGCCGATTTTTGCAGCGAGCATACAGGTATGGATTATCAGCAATTCACCTCAGAGGATTTATTAGCTCAAGGTACTTTAAGCTTTAATAATAACGTTGATGCTCAGCAAACATTGAGTATAAATAATGTAACAGCCAATATTGAGCGTAATTGGCGAGCAACTAGCTTTAGTGCGCTGAGCTTTAAAAAGCATATCGACCACCTAGCGCCTGGGCGCAGTGATGAGGATCATGAAAAAGATGAATTTGCCGTACAAGAAGACGAAGCACCTTCTGCGTATAGCTTTCCTAAAGGGGCAAAACCGGGGAGTTGTTTACACGAAATTTTTGAGCAAATAGATTTTACTAGCCCAATAGAGCACCCAGTTAATAAAGAGCACAATTTAGCAGACGTTATTAAACGCAGCCTAGAGAAGTACCATATTAGTGAACACTGGCAAGATGTTACTCAGCAGTGGATATTAGACGTTCTTGCTTGCCCGCTTAATGGCGATAGCAATGTTAATGCTGATGCCTCAGGTAATAGTACCTCAGGTAATAATATCTCAGGTAACAGCTCTTTAGTTAATAGTAATGGCCTGAGCTTAAGCCAACTAGCGCCAAGCGATTGCCTAGTAGAAATGGAGTTTAACTTACCGCTTAAAAGTTTAAGTGCGCCGCAGCTTAATGAAATTCTTATAAAACATTTTGGTTTTGAGCACAGTAAGCTCGAATTTAGCCACGTAAAAGGGCTGTTAAAAGGTTTTATCGATTTAATATTTTGCCACCAAGGTAAATATTATATTTTAGATTATAAATCTAATTACTTAGGTAGTAACGCTGCTGATTACGAGCACGATATGCTTGAGCAAGCCATGAGTAGCCACCAGTACCATTTACAGTATTTAATTTACACCGTAGCGCTGCATCGTTTGCTAAAACAGCGTATAGCTGATTACTCAGTTGAAACTCATTTAGGCGGCGTGTATTACACCTTTTTACGTGGCATGCCAGCTGGGCAAGGTGTGTACTTTAAAAAGCTTACCACTGAGCAAGTGACTATTTTAGATGGCTTGTTTAGCCAAGGAGCCATGTTATGAGTGAACTAAATAATCAACCGGGCCTTTTTGATCAAGAGTTTGATCAAGAGTTTGATCAAGGGTTAGAGCAGGAGCTTGAGCTAAATGAGCAAAACCCTACTTTAAGCACAGCAGTACCTTTACTTACTTATTTACTTAGCGAAAACCGCATTCGCATTGTGGATGTAAAGTTAGCTGAAATGCTCAGTAAAAGTAACAGCGATAGCGAAAACATGCACAATGAAATGTTTTACCTGGTGCTATTACTGTGTTTATCGCAGCAAAGCCAGCATAGTTGTTTAACCTTAAACGAGGTTGATTGGAGTAACCCTTTTAATTTACGCCGCAGCGACTTTAGTAAAGCACAAGGGAGCGTGCCAGATAAGCTAAGCCCGTTTAGTGAAGGGTTTAATTATGAGCAGGTGCTTAGCTATTTACAAAACCATACAAGCGTTGGAGACAACAAACCACTGCAACTGTTTAATCAACGCCTTTATTTTGCGCGCCTTGCCGGATACGAGCAAACATTAGCGAGCCGTTTACTAACAATGAGCGAGCGTAAACTTAATATAAATAATGAGTTATTAGCTGCGCTACTTAATGAATATTTTACACCCGATGCAAACATTACCACCGATTGGCAAAAAGTAGCCTGTGCTATTGCAGCCACCAAAGGTTTTAGCGTTATTACTGGCGGCCCAGGTACTGGTAAAACGACCACAGTGACTAAGTTGCTCGCCATTTTACAGTCGCTTTACAAAACCGCACCGCTGAGTATTAAGCTGGTGGCACCCACAGGTAAAGCCGCAGCGCGCTTAAGCGGATCAATTTTAGGCGCTAAAGATAAGCTCACTAATATACCCGCTGATATTAAAACGTTAATCCCCGAAAGTGCGCAAACTATTCACCGGTTATTAGGGGTAAAACCCTTTACCAATAAGTTTAGGCACAACAAAGCGAATCCACTGCATTTAGATGTGTTGATTATAGATGAAGCCTCAATGGTCGACTTATCGCTGATGGCAAAACTAATTGAGGCATTACCTGCACATGCACGGTTAATACTCTTAGGTGATAAAGATCAGCTGGCCTCGGTAGACACCGGCAGCGTAATGAGCGACTTATGCCAAGGGTTAGCACTGGGGCAAACACCTGGTTATTCACCTGCACGATGCGATGAGCTAAATAATTTATGCTTTAACGGCGAGGCTAAGTTAATAGCGCAAAGTAATAGCGCGTTTAAACTTGCCGATTGCATTGCATTTTTACAACACAGCTACCGCTTTGATGCACAAAGTGGTATTGGTCAACTTGCGTTAGCGGTAAATACCAATAACACAGGTGTTTTAAATTACGTTGAGCAAGAAAGTGTTGAGGGGCGTTTTAAGGATGTGATTTTAGATTACGACTTTATAGCTAAACCTATCGAAAAATTGGTTAAAAGCGCTGCAAGTAAATACACACATTACCTTAGTTTAATTGCTCAAGGTGCAAGCGTTGCAGAGGTGCATAAAGCCTTTGCAAGTTATCAGTTACTGGCCGCGGTGCGTGAAGGTGATTACGGAGTTAATAGTTTAAATCAGCGTATTGAGCGCGTTTTGCAACAACAAGGACTTATTACCCTAAGCCCGAATCAGCGCCATTATACCGGTATGCCAATAATGGTAAGCCAAAACGATTATCAGCTTAAGTTGTTTAATGGCGACATTGGTATTTTAATGCCCGATGAAAGCGGCCAGCTTAAAGCACTATTTATAGACGAGCAGGGGAATCAACGGGCGTTTTCGGCAGCACGCTTACCTGCGCACGACAAAGTATATGTAATGACTATACATAAATCACAAGGATCAGAGTTTAGCTACACCGCCATGGTATTGCCGCCGCTAAAACAAGCCCGCATGGGGATAAATAGGCAGTTAGTGTATACCGGCATAACGCGTGCTAAAAATACCTTTGAGCTGGTGGCAGATAAAAAAGTATTGTTACTGGCAATGAATAAAAGTGTGTCTAGGGCATCTGGTTTATATGAGCGTTTAAAGCTTGAATGATTAAGCTTTTAGGTGGGGGTAATAAAAAGGGGTTGCCATGGCAAACCCTTTTTATATATAACCTTTAAGTTAGCTCAGATTAATAGTAACCACTTCTGTGCTGGCATCTTCATCTTGTAAGCTATTAATTGGCACTTTTGGAATATCTGGTTTGTCTAGGGCAATATCGCCACCATCAATTACTTCGCCAGTTTGCAAATTAGTAAAATCAAATAACTGGTTATCTGCTAAATGCGACGGTACAACGTTCTGTATAGCGGTAAAAATACTTTCTATACGACCTGGGTGCTCAGCGTCCCACTTAGCTAACATATCTTTTGTGTGTTTACGCTGTAGGTTTTCTTGCGAGCCACATAAGTTACACGGAATAATAGGGTAGCCCTGTACAAACGCATATTGGCTAATATCGCTTTCTTTACAGTATGCAAGTGGGCGAATAACCATATGTTCACCGTTATCGCTCATTAGCTTAGCTGGCATACTTTTAAGTTTGCCGCCGTAAAACATATTTAAAAATAGGGTTTCTATCATGTCATCGCGATGATGGCCAAGCGCAATTTTAGTTGCACCTAACTCTTTAGCAGTACGGTATAAAATACCCCGGCGCAGGCGCGAACAAAGTGAACAAGTCGTTTTACCTTCAGGAATAATATCGGTCACTATGCTGTAGGTGTCTTCTTCTACAATTTTGTATTCAACATTTAGTTTATCTAGATACTGGGGTAAAACGTGCTCAGGAAAGCCAGGTTGCTTTTGATCTAAGTTAACAACAAATAGCTCAAACTTAATCGGTGCTACACGTTTTAAGTGTTGCAGCATGTCGAGCATAGTGTAGCTATCTTTGCCACCAGATAAGCACACCATAATGCGGTCGCCTTCTTCAATCATGTTAAAGTCCATGACGGCTTGACCTGTTTGGCGGCGTAAACGCTTTTGAAGCTTGGTTAAGTTAAATTGAGCTTTAGCTTGATCTGAATGAGACAATTACGCCCCCTTATTAAACAATACGGCAAAGTTATTTGCTAAAAATAAAGGGGCGCATTATATACTTAAAATGCCCGGTAACAAAATTTAATCTTTTGCGAGTGGGCTTATATAACCATCGGGTTTGAGTGCCAATACATCGCAATCTAGGCTATCAATTACATGCTCTGCAGTATTGCCTACTAAGGCCGCGCTTAAACCAGTACGCCCTACAGTGCCAATAACCACCAACTCGCTGTTTAAACGTTTTGCTACATCGGGAATAACGTCCTCAGGCAAACCCTCTTCAATAAAGCACTGCTCAGGGGGTAAATTAAACTCATCAGCCAGTGCATTAGTAGATTGATGATGATGTTTTTTAACCGACTCGTTATAAATGCCAGGGTTAAATTCAGGTATTTCTATGGCAATATTAATTGGTGTAGCAGGATAGGCGTTCACCAAGTTTAGTTGGGCGTTGGCCAGTTCTGCTAAAAATTGTGCGTCTTTAATAATACGTTTATTAAGCGCTAAGTGTTGCTCGTTTTCGCTCACTGCATTAACAGCCGCTAAAATGTTGCCATTTGCAGGCCATGCCATTTGTTTTACAAATAAAACCGGAGATGGACATTTTCGTACTAAATGCCAGTCGGTTGGGGTGAAAATAACGGCTTTAAGTGTACTGTGTTGATGAGTGCCTTTAATAACAAGGTCAAATTTTTGCTCAATAACGGTATTAATAATGGCTTCGTAAGGGCGATTGTGCCAAACAACTTGTGTATCAATATTAACATTTTGATAAGGCGATACTAAATCTTTTAACCAAAGCTCGCGGTCGTTTAACACGGCTTTGCGCATAGCTTCGCGCTCTTCGCCAGAGAGCATTGTAGTCATTTCATAAGAAAAGTCGTAAACCGTCATAAAGGCGGTAATACTCGCACCAGATTTTTTAGCTAAATCAATCGAACGAGCTAAACCGTGCTGGTCGTCTTTGGTGGGGTCAATAACCGCAAGAATGCGTTTAATCGTGTTCATGTGCAAGCTCCATTCACTTTACGGGTGTACCTTGAGTGTAACGTAAATAGAGCACAGTGAAAGGGATAGCACAAATATTATTGTTCTAGATCAAACCATTTAATCGAATGGATTAAATGGTTTGAATATTACAACGTAAGTAGGCTAATTAGCGGGGCTTTACTATTGCAGCTGCTTTGGCCAGTGCATCGTTATCTAAAATAGTAATAAATTTGCCTTCAACTTTTATTAAATCGGCTTTTTGAAAGCGACTCAATAAACGGCTAATTGTTTCAACGGTTAAACCCAAGTAATTGCCTATTTCGCCGCGGGTCATGGTAAAGCGAAATTCTTTACGAGAAAAACCACGCTCACCAAAGCGTTCAGATAAGTTAAAAATAAAGCTGGCTAAGCGTTGCTCGGCAGATTTTTTGTTAAGCAGTAACAGCATTTCTTGGTCATAGGTAATTTCGCTACTCATTAAGCGCATTATTTGTTGGCGTAACTTAGGGAGTCTGCCTGCTAACTCGTCAAGGGTATCAAACGGAATTTCGCATACCATAGATGTTTCTAACGCTTGTGAAAAGCTTTGGTGCATCATTTTACTTATTGCATCAAAACCAACTAAGTCACCGGCTAAATGAAAACCTGTAATTTGCTCATCGCCTTGCTCAGATAAAGTATAAGATTTAAACGAACCCGAACGAACAGCATAAATAGCGTTTAATGGCGCGCCCGACTCAAACAAAAAGTCGCCTTTGTGTAATGGTTTTTTGCGCTCGATTATTTCGTCAAGCTTATCCATTTCTTGACCATTAAGAGAGAAGGGTAGGCATAACTGGCTGATACTGCAGTTATTACAGCTAATAGCACAATTACTTTTAGCACGACCTTGAGAAAAATCCATAAATTCAATCCGTTAAAATTCAAGCCACAATATGATCAATGTTAATGCACAAGCTTATCTGTTGCAATGATCAGTAAATAAATACCATACCAAATTATTACGCTGCCTAATATTATTCGCGTCCAAGGGTGATTAAATAGGGTGCTCAGTTTTTTTGCACTAACGCCTATTGTGATCATCGCGGGAAATGTACCTAGTGCAAAACACAGCATTACTAATGCACCATCAAGCGCATTTGCGCTGGTCATGGCCCAAGTAAGTGCTGAATAAACTAAACCACAGGGTAACCAGCCCCATAAAGCGCCGTATCCAAGTGCTTTAAATGGCGAGTTAATCGGCATTAAATATTTATTAAATTTAACTAGGTGTTGCCAAACTAAGGTTTTACCTACTTTTTCGAGCCATTGTAAGGTAGCTGCTAAGCGCATTATATATACCCCTACCAACAACATAAAAATGCCTGCTATAAAAGACAGTGATAATGCAAAAACAGAGTTTTGCGTGGCAAATTTACTGCTAATGCCTGCCACTAATGCGCCTGCAAGCATGTAACTCAGCGCTCGGCCTATATTATAAGCAAAAGAGTAAATGAGAGTTTGGCGTTTATTACTGGCTAATTGCAATGAGCTGGCTATGCCACCACACATTGCAATGCAATGGCCGCTGCCAATTAGGCCCATAAAAAAAGCACTGACAAAAATAGGGTCAATCATTACTTTTGTTATGCTGCTCTTTGTCATCTTCAAACAAGATACTATGGCCTTGTTTATTTAAATCAGAAAATTGCTCGCCTTTTACTGCCCAAAAAAATACTCCTATAGCTATTAGTACAAATAAAATAGCGATAGGAACTAAAATGTAAATTATGCTCATAACTTTAACAGCCTTAATGAGTTGCATATCACAATAATTGAGCTGGTCGACATACCAATAACAGCCATCCAAGGCGCTACCAGCCCCATTGCAGCTAACGGTAATATTGAGCCATTATACAATAAAGACAAAGTTAAGTTTTGTTTAATAATACGCCTAGTTTTTTTGGCAACTATTAATAGGTGCTCGATTGAGGCTAAATCGCTATTGAGCAAAACCACATCGGCGCTATTTTTTGAAATATCGGCCCCAGTTTCCATGGCGATTGATAAGTGCGCGCTGGCAAATACTGGGCTGTCGTTTACCCCATCACCTACCATGGCAACCACTTCACCTTGTGTTGACCATTGCTCAACCGCTGTTTGTTTGTCTTTAGGGCTACAGCCCGATTGCACGCTGTGTAATTTAAGCTTTTTAGCTATACGTTGCCCCGCATCAGACGCATCGCCAGTAAGCATATGACACGTTAACTTATGTGTGTGTAGAGCGTTAATTAACGTACTCGCATCATCTTTTATTTTATCGACAAAGTAAAAACGGGCAATAGGTTGCTGATTAATATACAAAGTTGCTTGCGCGTTAGTTTTTTTGCTATTAAACCAGCCACTTTTACCAATAGCATAATGAGTGTCGTTGTACTGTGCGCTGATCCCTTTGCCTGGATGTAATTGAATGTCGTTAAGTTTATGCCCTGGTACTTTATATTGGCTAAACGCACGGGCAATTGGGTGCTCTGAATAGCTCTCTAGTTGGGCTGCAATCTCAAGCACTTGATTTTTAGTGTACTCTTCGCTGAGTATATCGACCGCATCTAAGCTAAAGCGTCCTTGGGTTAGCGTGCCGGTTTTATCAAATGCGAATAAAGTGATTTTAGATAGAGTTTCGAGCACATGCGCTTGTTTTATTAAAATACCTTTACGAGTAAGGTTGGCTACCGAACAGGTTAATGCGGTTGGAATAGCTAAACTTAGCGCGCAAGGACACGTAGCCACGAGTACAGAAATAGTGATCCAAAATGCTTGATCAGGGGCAATTTGATACCAGCCAAATGCGGTTACCGATGCAAATATAAGTAACACAGCCACAAACCACTGAGCAACTTTATCTGTAATTTCTACTAGTTTAGGGCGTTTGGTAAGTGCATTGTGTTGTAGACGAATTATTTGATTTAGCAGCGTGCTTTGGCCTATTTTATTGATTTTTATTTCAATAATGCCGTCATGATTGACTGTGCCGGCGTAAACACTGTGATTAATAAACTTATTAACCGGTAGGTGCTCTCCGGTCATCATTGATTCATCAACGCTGGTTTTACCTTTAATTAAAATACCATCGGCAGGAATAGTTTCGCCGGCTTTAATTAGAATAATATCGTTTAATTTAAGCTTTTTAGCGGCAATAATATGTTCTTGCCCATTTGCATCGAGAGTACGGGCGGTTAGTGGCAATAACTTTTGTAAGTTAGCGGTAAATTCACTGGCTTTTAAACGTGCTCTAAATTCTAGGTATTTACCTAATAACAATAAAAAGGTAAACATACATACCGATTCAAAGTACACCTCACCCACTTGCATAAATGTAGCGTAACAACTAGCACCAAATGCACCAAAAATAGCCAGCGAGACAGGTAAATCCATATTGAGTTGTTTTGCTTTTAAGCCATTTATAGCATTAGTTAAAAAGGGCAGTGCGCTATATAAAATAACCGGAGAGGCAAGTACTAAGCTGATCCACCTAAAATACTGCTCAAAATTACTGTCCATACCGGAGAACATGCCAAAGTACATAGCAAATGCAAACATCATTACTTGCATGGTCATTAAACCGGCTACACCTAAGCGGCGAATATAGGCTTTTGCGGTTTGCTGTTTTTGCTGTGCTTCTAAGTCTGACTGAAACGGATAGGCTTTATAGCCAATTTTAGCAAGGCTAGTAATAATTTCGCTCAATGGGGTGGCGGTTTTATCCCATTGCACCATAGCGCGGTTAGTTGAGGTATTAACATCAACACGCTTTACTGTTTTTAAACTGAGTAATTGCTTTTCTATAAGCCATGCACAAGCTGCGCAGGTTATACCTTCTACGCTGAGCAATACTTCTGAGAAGTTGTCATTGGTAGTTATAAATTCGTCTTGAATATCTTCGTTGTCGTAGCTTTTAATAAAGGCGAGTTGCTCTGGTACTAACTGCTCTACTTTACCAGCTTGAACGGTACGATATTTATAATAGTCGGTCATGCCTTGATCAATAATATTTTGCGCAACGGCTTGGCAGCCAATGCAACACATTGGCTGAGATTTATTATCAATTACTACGTGTGCGCTAAACCCGTTAGGTACACTTTCAAGGCAATGAAAGCAATTTATAGACATACTAAATACTACTTATAATTAGGCGTAACTAAAACAGCAAGGGTGGTTGGTAAGGTAATGTTTTCTTTTAGCTTCCAGCTACCATCAATAGGCTCAATAAATACCGAATAAGCACCGTCGGTAAACCCGTCAAGTAATGCGGTAAATTCTTGATTAGCATTAGGCGTTAGCGTGGCTTCAAAGTCATGCGCTTTAATTGTACGATGATAAAACGACAGTTTTAATGCATGTATGTTGCTCGTATCGCCTTTGGTAAATTTAAAACCAACGCGCTCACTGGTAACATTCAGCTCGCCATGTAAGTATAAAGCTTTTGCCTTATCAAACTTAGTAAGCTCTAAGTTAATTGCTTTGCCTTTTTTATAGTAGTCATCTACCACCATATCAGGGCCATTGCCTATGGCGGTAAAGAATAAGCTAATGCAGCCAATAATTGCAGCAGAGGGAAAAAAGATTAAAAACCAAGGCCAAAAATTTTTATACCACGGAGTAGGTTGCATAGTTACTCTAAAATAAAATGAAGATGCGGCTATACTATAATAAATATTTGTAAAAGACTAAAAAAAAGCCTCCGAGTGGAGGCTTTTTTGATCTGGATTAATCTATTGAATTTAAAAGATTAAATATTCGTTAACGGTGTAACTATTTAGCTTGAGATAAGCTGTAAACGTAAGCCGTTAGTAGGTGTATTTTATCTTCACCTAAAATATCTTTCCACGCTGGCATTACACCGGCACGACCATGGTTAAGTGTTTCTTCAACAGCACGTTGAGAACCACCATATAACCAAACGTTGTCGGTTAGGTTAGGTGCACCAAAGGGTAAGTTGTGTGCAACAGAGCCTTTACCGTCAGCACCATGACATGCAGCACACATAGCCCACTTAGCTTCGCCGGCAGCAGCGTCTTTTTGGTTTACAGTACGACCTGAAAGGCTAAGTACATGAGCGGTCATTTCTTTAACGCCTTGCTCACCTAATGCAGCACCCCAAGGTGGCATTGCAGCTATACGTCCGTAAAGTAATGTTTCTTTAATTTTATCGGGTGTGCCGCCATATAACCAATCATTATCAGTTAGGTTAGGAAAGCCAGTACCACCACGTGCGTCAGAACCATGACACTGAGAACAGTTTTGTGCAAAAAGACGTTGGCCAATCTCAATTGCTAGCTGACCTTGTGTTTCGGCATGTTTTTCACCATTTTCAAGTGCAACTTGCTGTGCTGCGTCACCTTCAAACTTAGACTCAACCAATTTTATTACAGGTATTTGTGCCAACTCATTAAAAATAGGGCCAAAACGTGCATCTGCAACGCGGTACTCAGCGTCCAGTTTTACAAAGCGACCTTCTTCTTTAGCAAGTTTTACTGCTTCTTTAGATTCAGCTAAAGAAGTAATACCTTGGTTAGAACTAGTCCACTTACCTAATCCTTCCCAGTTACCTAAACCTGGGTAAGCTGCTAAGTAATAAACAGACCAAATAAATGTTGCAAAGAACATGTAAGTCCACCACTTTGGTAGTGGGTTATTTAGCTCTTCAATTCCATCATATTCATGTCCACAGCTTTCACCTTCAGGTACACCAGTGTAGTTTTTTAAATTCCACACGAGTAAACCAAATAAAATGAACAAACATGATAGGGTTAATACAATAACCCAAATACTCCAAAAGCTAGTCATTTCTCAGACCCCTTTTCCTCGTTAGAGAGCGTATTGTTGTGTTTTATTTCATCTTCGAAAATAACATTAGCAGCGTCTTTAAAACGTGTTTTACTACGCTTGCTATATGCCCAAGCAACAATCACAATAAATAGTACTAAAATTACCAGAGTTAAAATGCCTCTGTATGTCCCATAATCCATAATTAGTTACTTCAAGTGGGTGCCAAGTTGTTGCAAATAAGCGATAAGGGCTTGCATTTCTGTTGCACCTTTACCGTCATTCATTGCATCAACTTTAGCAACATCGGCGATTAATTCTTCATCACTACCGTAACCTAAACCATCGTAACGGTCAGTACGGCTATCGATTCCAAATGTATCACGGAAAATTTTAAGTTTATTCAGAGTCAGGCTTGTATCAAGCGTATTCTCTGCTAACCAAGGAAAGCCTGGCATGTTCGACTCAGGAACCACAGCACGTGGGTCAACTAAGTGAGCATAATGCCAGTCATCAGAATAACGCTTGCCTACACGCGCTAGGTCAGGGCCAGTACGCTTAGATCCCCAAAGGAAAGGGTGATCCCAAACAGATTCACCGGCAACCGAATAGTGGCCATAACGCTCAACTTCGTCACGAAAAGGGCGGATCATTTGTGAGTGACAGTTTGAACAACCCTCACGTACATATAGATCTCTGCCTTCCATTTCAAGTGCCGTTAACGGACGTAGTCCGTCAACTGGCTTAGTTGTATCGTCTTGAAACATTAGCGGAGTAATTTCAACTAATGCACCAAAGCTAATTGCGAAAACGGTCAAGATAGCCATAAGGCCAATGTTTTTTTCGACTATTTCGTGTTTGTTTTGTGAATTTTTATTGCTCATTATCTCACTCCGTTATGCTAATTGTGCTTGTTCGTCTAATTGCAGCGAATCGTTCTTCGCTGCCACTGTACGATAAACGTTATAAGCCATAACTAGCATACCTACTACGATGAACACACCACCAATAAAGCGTATAACATAGAAAGGATGAGACGCCTCTAAAGACTGTACAAAGCTATACATTAATGTGCCATCAGAGTTAACTGCACGCCACATTAGACCTTGCATTACACCTGAGATCCACATTGCTACTATGTATAAAACAACACCAACAGTGTGTAACCAAAAATGTGTGTTAATTAATTTAACGCTGTACATACGACCTTGCGAGAATAGCGCAGGGATTAAGTGGTAAATAGCGCCGATAGATATCATTGCAACCCAACCTAATGCACCTGAGTGAACGTGTCCTACAGTCCAGTCGGTGTAATGAGAAAGCGCGTTTACAGATTTAATTGCCATCATTGGGCCTTCAAACGTAGACATACCGTAAAAAGATAATGAAACAACTAAGAAACGTAAAATAGGGTCAGTACGAAGCTTATGCCATGCACCAGACAACGTCATAATACCGTTAATCATGCCACCCCAAGATGGAACGAATAGGATAATAGACATAACCATACCTAAACTTTGCGTCCAATCAGGAAGCGCAGTGTAGTGAAGGTGATGAGGGCCTGCCCAAATATAAAGCGAAATAAGCGCCCAAAAGTGAACCACTGATAAGCGGTAAGAGTAAACCGGACGGCCTGCTTGTTTTGGTACAAAGTAATACATCATACCTAAAAAGCCAGCTGTTAATAAAAAGCCAACGGCATTGTGTCCGTACCACCACTGTACCATTGCATCAACTGCACCAGCATAAATGGAATACGATTTAGTTAACGACACAGGTACAGCCATACTGTTTACAATATGAAGTACAGCAACCGTAATGATAAAGCCAGCATAGAACCAGTTAGCTACATATATATGAGACACTTTACGCTTTGCGATTGTGCCCATAAATACTACGGCATAAGTTACCCATACAACGGCTATTAAAATATCAATTGGCCACTCAAGTTCTGCATATTCTTTAGAACTTGTAATACCCAAAGGTAGTGTAATAACAGCAAGCACAATAACAAGCTGCCAACCCCAAAAGGTAAAAGCTGCTAATTTATCTGAAAGAAGGCGCGTTTGACAGGTACGTTGAACGACGTAATAAGACGTCGCAAAAAGTGCACTTGTACCAAATGCGAAAATAACTGCGTTCGTGTGTAACGGACGAAGTCGAGAGTATGTTAACCATGGTGTATCAAAGTTAAGTGCTGGCCAAGCTAGTTGGGCAGCAATCAGAACCCCAATACTCATGCCAACGATGCCCCAAATCACTGTCATAATAGCGAATTGGCGTACAACTTTATAGTTGTACTCAGTGTGTGATGCTACTGTCTGGCTCATTTTCTGGCTTCCGCTGCAATAAATGCGTTTAGAAATGAATTACCCACCTAAAAAAAGTGGGGCCTACTATTACTTCACAAGCTTGCCATCTAAAACATTAAAAATACGATTATTTTAGAAAACAGACTCGAGAAACCCTTATTTTTTTGCGGTTGAAATGATAAAATTTTTGGCTTAAAAAAGATAGGTCAATTACATAATATTATGACATCAATCAAACTTTACTAGCTTGCTGTTTACTTTTTGAGGTGAATTGTACGTTATTTGTAATAAAAGTGTGATTTGACCTTGTGACTATTAAATTAGTGCCAGCCATTATTTTTTGGATTGTGAGTACCTGCCACATGTATATATATAGAGTATGTTTGTTTTTTTTACTAATTTTTTTAGTTGCGTGTGATTATTCAAAAACCAGCGATACACAACAATTAAAAAACCTTGCTTGCGAAGCCGGTTTAGCCTGTACTTTTCCAAATGGCGTTAAAGTGTGGCTTAGCGATGGTGATTTATCCCCTGAAACACCATTCTCCATATTTGCCGAGTTACCTAAAGGGCATGTTATTACGAATGCAAAACTTGAAGGCGTAACTATGTATATGGGGTATATTCCTCAGCAATTTAAGCGCCATGGCAACACTTGGCAAAGTGAAACTATGGTAGGTATTTGCGCTGAAAAAAATATGCTGTGGAAATTAATCCTTAACGTAACCGATGAGGTAACACAGCAAAGCAACTCGGTATATTATTATTTTTACGTTACTTACTAAACATGCCATTGCTTATATTGCTTATTAAGTAGCTCGCTTAATTTGCAGCAGGGAGATAAGCATTCTGGTTGAGATCAGTTTAGTTGTGCTTACTCTCTTTAAGTTAAGCGTTACTTTTTATTTCTTGGCGCAGAAAAGCTAAATCCGCAGAGGGTTAGCTTTAGCGCAAGAAGATTAAGCCTACAATAAGAGTACTTCGTACACTCACATCATTTTAGCTAGCACTTAGCACTCCTGCCTTTTGTAATTTTTACTTTCTCTTTTTAATTTCGAAAAATGCATCAATGGTGTTTGGTTAATTAAGTGTACTACTAGGTTTGAGGCAATCATTGCTTCATTAAATTGGTGAATAATTTACTTGTTTAATCTTGGCTGAATAAAAAATCTCTCCTTTAAAAGCTATATATGCGTTAAATCAGACTAATTAATTACTCAAAGCGCATAAATATAGTTATCAATTAACATCTAGTTTTACGGTTTTAATAACCTACTGTGATTAACTTGTTAAATTACCGGTTAAAGGTACATTGTTGAGTTAATTACATTTAATTACAAAGTCCATTAGTTTGATTTCACCTGTGCTTTTAATGTAGCGCAATGCATTTAGTGTATTGATTTTGAAGTGTATTTATTAATTAACAAGGAAACATAGTGTAACGTTTGTACCTTTTTTGGGTGCTGTGTTTTTCGGTTGGTTTTTAATTGGCCTTTCGTTAAGTTTTTGTTCAGTTAATCACGCCTAAGTTGCTGTTTTCTGACTCACAATTCTTATAAAAGTGAGCATTACCATTTAGGTAAATTTTCAACAAGTAGGGTTCATCCATGAAAAAATCAACTCTTGGCTTAGCGGTTATCGCTGCTATTCCAATGTTCTCAAGTGTGCAAGTTTTAGCGGCTGACGAAGCGGCAAAGTCAATTGAAAAAATTCAAGTAACAGGCTCTCGTATTAACCGTACAGATATGGAAACGGCTAGCCCTATTACAGTTATAGGCGATGACTTTATTGCAAAAAGTGGTTACACATCAGTTGCAGACGTGCTTTCTAATCAACCATCAGCGGCAGGGATGAGCTTAGGTGGTTCGAGTAATAATGGTTCAGGTGGTACTGCTACTGTAAACCTACGTGGTATGGGCTCTCAGCGTACTCTAGTATTATTAAATGGTCGTCGTATGGTTTCATCTGGAACCGGTGCAGATTCTTCTGTTGATTTAAATACGATTCCAGTTGCAATGATAAAGTCTATTGAAATTTTAAAAGACGGTGCTTCTGCAGTATACGGTTCAGATGCTATCGCTGGTGTTGTTAATATAATAACCAAAAAAGATTTTGAAGGTTCAGAAGTTAATGTAGAAGGTAGCCGCACTACAAAAGGTGATGGCAATAACTACGGTGTAAGTTTATTACACGGAATGCAAATTGCTGAAGGTAATTTAGTTGTAGGTGCGCAGTATTCAAGCCGCGGCGAAATAATCCAATCAGACAGAAGCTTTGTAGAGCCAGGTCAATCATCATTTATTCCAGAGGGAACACTTGGTGGTAAAATGCCAGATGGAAATGGTGGTTTTATAGACCGTAATAAAGGCTATGATTATACGACTTCTAGCTATGCACAAACACCAAACGACTTGTACAGTATTTTTACTAGCTTTGATAAAGAGTTAGACTCAGATACAACATTTAATGTTGATTTGATGTATACGCGTCGTGATTCGACTCAACAGCTTGCACCACAACCAGCAAATATTGATTTAAAAACAGCTAATTTAGATGCTGCTTATACAAGTGCTTTTGTAGATGGTAAGGGTGCTCTTGCAGATACCTTAGAGTATCGTCGCAGAATGGTTGATGCAGGTCCTCGTATTTATGAGCAAAAAACCGATACCTACAGAGCGTCTGTTGCATTAGCGGGTACGTTAGATAACGACGCTAGCTGGGATGTAAGTGCTACTTATGGCCGTAATGATTCTAAAGATAAAGTTCAAAACTCTATCCATGCAAGCAATGTTGAGCAAAGCATTTATGCTAATCAAGCGCTTTGGTTTGCTGGCGATGCATTAAATCGCGATATGTTAGTGTCAGATGGTGCAATTTACACTGAGTCAAATGAAGGTGGTAACGAGCAGTTTATTCTAGCTGCAGGTTACAGTGCACTAACAGATAACGATATTGGTTATGCAATTGGTGTTGAAAACAGATTTGAAAGTGGTTATTACACTCCAGATATGATCACTCAACGCGGTGAAAGTACAGCGGCACAACAAGATCCAACTGAAGGTGATTACTCAGTACAGTCTGTGTATTTTGAAGCGTCTATGCCAGTGCTTGAGTCAGTAACAATTGAAGGTGCTGCACGTTACGATAACTACTCAACGTTTGGTGGTGCAACAACGTGGAAGCTTGGTGCAACTTGGAACGTAACAGATGAGTTTATGGTTCGCTCTGTATTAGCGACTGGTTTTAGAGCACCTAATGTTGCTGAGCTTTTTGGTGGTAACTCAGGCTCTTTCGATTACCTAGAAGATCCATGGGGTAATGAGCAAGACCCTCAAATCGAAGTAAATTACACCAGTGACAAAAACCTTAAAGCAGAAGAAAGTAAGTCATTTACTTTTGGTATGGTATGGGAAATTACTGATGGCTTATCAAGCACCATGGATTACTGGAAGTTTGATATAACTGATGCAATTACGCGTCTAGACGTTCAGAACGAAATGAGAAATTGTTTTGCTGGTACGCTTGAGTCATGTTCATCAATCAATATTACATCAACAGGTGATTTATCAAATATGAGTTCAGCATTAACAAATGTTGGCTCGCAAAAAACATCTGGTGTTGATTGGAATATCTCATACAAAGCAGATAACTATGCTATCAACCTTGATACAACATACTTAATCGAATTTGAACAAGATGATATTGATTACACAGGCACTATCGATGGCAATATCGGTGGCTATGCTAAAATCAAATCAAATCTATCTGTAAATTACGATGTAAGCGAAGCTTTAAGCTTTCTTTATAATGCAAGATTCGTTAAAGGAATGGATGGCGAGTATTACGGTGACTTCTTTAGCACTGACAATACTGTTTATCATGATATTTCTATGAGCTACAGCGTAAGTGATGATTTACGCATTACTGGTGGTATGAATAATATCTTTGATAAAGAGCCTGAGTCTGTATTAGGTGGTAATGATATGGGAACAGTTCCTGAGATATACGATGTAATTGGTTCGCGTATTTTTGCGAGTGTTAATTTTAAATTTTAATTAGCAGAATAAATATTTTAAGGCCTAGTTTTTACTAGGCCTTTTTTATTGAACAAAATACTTCAGGCAAGTACACTAAGGAGCTATATTACAAGGAGATTTAATTGTTAAAGCAAGATGAAAATTTATCTTTTATTATTGAACCGCAGCTGGGCCAACGCTCAGAGCAACGCCTTGATTTATACTTTTCTATTCCCAACGAAATGGGCGTGAATGCACAAACCCTTAGTGAAGAATCCTATTTTAATAATCAATTTAAATCTTATTTAGCTTATAACGCCAATAATATTCACTTACCGCTAGTGCGAAGCCGTTTTGTAAGTAAAAACAAAGGTGAGCAGCGAGATTACCGACAAAACCTCAATTTGTATTGTTATCAGGTGCGCTTGGCTATTGATGCAGATATTAAAGAAACCCTCAAAATAGAAGACCCTGATGAATTTTATCAACGGGCGGGTGAGCTGTGCGAGCAAAGCCAAAGCTTATTAAGAAAACTAAGACGTTATACCCCTGAAGATGAAAAGCTAATTTCATTTTACACCAATGCCGATAACTACCTTAGTTGGCAAATAGAGCAGTCGTTTTTAAAACTGCTCGATGAAGGACCACGCAGTAGTGACTATGCAAAAGAGCGCAACGACTTAGTTAACTTTTGTAAGTCAGAAAACAGTTATCGCGAAGAGCAACAATATAATTCAGAATCAACCCTTAAAGATGCAAACCGCATTACTAATAAAATGCGGTTATTGCAGCGTTTAATTGAACATGGTGTAATTTTAAACCGCCAAACTCGCTACCTTAATAGTTATTTAAAACGTTTAGTTAAGGGCTCGGTAACCGCTGTAATTATGGCGTTAGTGATGATAGTTATACTCAACGCACGCGCAACTTTTACAGAAGTTACAGCAACATTAATCTTAATATTGGGGCTTATTTATGGCCTTCGCGAAATATTTAAAGAAGATATAACCCGAATTATTTGGCGCGCTATTGTACGTGGGCGGCCTAAGTGGCGGTTTGTTTTTAAAAATAGCGTGACCAAAGACAAAGTTGCGAGCCAGCTTATTTGGTTAGAATATACGCGCTTTAAAAATATTCCAAAAGAAGTCCGTGCTATTTTCTCCAAACGCCGGCAACAAAATAAGCTCGCTGCACAGTGGTTACACTTTGCAAGCGAAACACGTGTAAATGCCCGAGAGTTTTTACCAGGTTACGATAGTTTGCATCAAACACTGCAGTTTAGCCTTGCGCCGTTTTCTCGCTATCTTAAAAAAGGTGAGGGTAAGTTATATCATCTTGAGAGTAATAAGATTTCTAAGCAGGCTGTAGAGCGGCGTTATCAATTAAATATGGTATTAGTATTAACTGAGCGAGATAAAAAGCTGTATCAGCGTTATAAAATAACCATGAACCGCAGTAAAATAGTTAATATTGAACTTATTTACTCTGATGACGGTACTAAGCAGGAATAACAAAGGCTGTAACCGGTTACATCCCATGTTATTCCTCTAAAGGGTTAGCGTTAGTTGTTCGCTAACCCTGTTTTGGTAAATAAAGTTACCTTGTTTGATACGAGTATAATTTCGATATTTTTAGCATCGTCACCCCAAACGCAGTTGGTATGCAGTGTTTTTTCTACGCAGTTATCAGCGCTTCCTAAAAAAACTTCGACTTCTGATTTATCCATACCAATTTTTATTTTTTCGTAGTTCTCAACATTTACTTTAGAACACGCTGCTAGGCTTAGCGTTGCTGCAATAATCAGGAGTTTTTTCATTGTTATTTCCTATGTGTTAAATAACATCATATTAATGTTTGAATTTTCTAATTTGGACGATCATCCCCATTCTAGGGTGATCAAAATAGTGTATTTCTTCACTTATTACTCGTCTAAATTGTGAAAAACGAGCGGCTTCTATTTCACCACTATCGTGCTTTTGGCTAATATCGAAATTAGCGGTTATGTATAAATAATGGCGTAAATGTATTTTAAATAAACCGTCGAGTTCCCACTTCATAGTGGGTTCTTTAGGTGCATTAAAAAAGGAATCTTGCGAGTTAACCAAACTAATAAAGTCTGGGTTTGCATAACTTGGGGCGCTAGGCTCTGCACTTTTAATATGCTCACCAGCGATTAAATGCATGCTAGGTGCACGCGACTTACTTGCCCCTTCAAAACGCCAGCCAGTATGTAATAGTGGCGTTAACCCTTTGCGCTCTAGGGCTTGGCGTTGGCTGTTAAATTGCAGTTGTGTTGGTGCTAAAAGGTATGTTTGCTGCATTGTATCTTGTGCAGCTACAAGCGGTGTTACCGGTAGGTGTTCATAACTTTTTAAATAATCAATACTGTTATCACACACCCCAGATTGCTGTTTTGAGTTAACTAAAGAATCTGTAAAAGAGCGTTTTTCAAAGCGTGTATCGCCATCAATACACGCTTGCATAGCTTGCTCAGTGTAAAGTGGGGTGAGTAAATCAAGTGTGTTTTTATCTTCAATAGCTGGTTTTTTAAGGCTAAAGTCTTCTTGTAAGTACGGAGCAGGGCGTTGTTTAAATACCAGCACTTCTACTTCAAACCAGCGCTCAGCAATTGCGGTGCTGCTAAATAAGCAGCATAAAATAATAAGCGATTTTTTTAGCAACATTAATGGCTAACCTTTTTTTCGAAATCTGCAAGCATTGCAGTGACCATTTTCAAGCGTTCGCGGGCATTTGCCTCGCTAATAACAAAGCGCAGTTTATTTGCGCCATCCATTTTGTACACGCGCGGTGCACTTTGTATCAAGCCTATGATGAAGCTAGGATTAACCTTAGTGTTTTGGCTAAATTCAAAGTAACCACCTTTCGGGTTTGCCTCAATTTTTGTTATACCTAAATCACTTGCTCGCATTTTTAATTGCTGCAGGCTAAAGAGGTTTTTAGCCGCGTCGGGTAATAAGCCAAAGCGGTCGATTAATTCTACCTGCAATTCGTCCATATCGGCAACATTAGCACAACTAGCAACGCGCTTGTACATACCTAAACGTGCGTTCACATCGTAAATATAATCATCGGGTAATAAAGCCGGTAGCTTTAAGTCTACCTCAGTTTGTTTTTGCAAGAGGTTTTCAAGGGTGGGCTCTTTGCCTTCTCGCAATGCTTTTACTGCTTGTTCAAGCATTTCCATGTATAAGCTAAAGCCAATGGTTTGCATTTGTCCTGATTGATCATCACCTAAAAGCTCACCCGCACCACGAATTTCTAAATCGTGGGTTGCTAGTGCAAAACCTGCGCCTAAGTCTTCTAATGACTCTATTGCTTGTAAGCGTTTGCTTGCATCTTTAGAAAGAGCTTTAGGATCGCCTGTTAATAAGTAGGCATAAGCTTGGTGATGGCTGCGACCAACACGTCCACGTAATTGATGTAACTGCGCTAAACCTAGTTTGTCGGCTCTATCCATAATTATGGTGTTAGCAGTTGGTATGTCAATACCGGTTTCTATTATAGTGGTACACACTAATACGTTGTATTTTTGGTGGTAAAAGTCAGCCATTATTTGCTCAAGCTCTTGCTCGCGCATTTGCCCATGTGCACTGGTTACGCTTGCCTCGGGCACCCATTCACTTATTTCTTGTGCTACACGCTCAATTGTCTCTACGTTATTATGTAAAAAGTAAACTTGGCCACCGCGTTTAATTTCTCTAAGTACCGCTTCACGTATTAATTCTACATCGCGTTGGCGCACAAAGGTTTTTACTGCTAAACGCTTTGCAGGTGGAGTGGCAATAATAGATAAGTCGCGCATACCGCTCATGGCCATATTTAAGGTACGCGGGATAGGCGTTGCAGTTAAAGTGAGTATGTCGACATCGGCGCGTAGCGCTTTAATCTTCTCCTTTTGGCGCACCCCAAAGCGATGTTCTTCATCAACAATTAATAAGCCTAAATCGTTAAATATAATATCAGCCTGGATCAGCTTATGAGTACCAATGACAATATCGAGCTTGCCGTTGGCCATTTTTTCAAGCGTGTCTTTTTGCTCTTTAGGTGAGTTAAAACGCGACAATACACCTACCTCAATAGGAAAGTCGGCAAAACGGTCTTTAAAGTTTTCAAAGTGTTGTTGGGCAAGTAATGTTGTAGGCACCAAAATAGCTACTTGTTTGTTATCGTTAACAGCTACAAATGCGGCGCGCATGGCGACTTCGGTTTTACCAAAGCCTACATCGCCACACACTAAACGGTCCATGGCTTGTTTTGATTGCATATCGCCTAATACGGCTTCAATGGCATTGCGTTGATCGTCGGTTTCTTCAAACGGGAAGCTGTCGCTAAATTGGCGATAAGCTGGGGCATCGAGGGTAAATTTATTCCCTGGTTTTGCTTGGCGCTGAGCGTAAATATCAAGTAACTCAGCGGCTACATCGCGCACTTTTTCAGCAGCACGTTTTTTAGCTTTGTCCCATGCATCTGAGCCAAGTTTATGCAGTGGTGCACTAGCTTCTTCGCCGCCCGAATAACGACTTAGCATATGCAGCGCCGAAACCGGTACATACAATTTTGCTTCACTGGCGTAAGTAATGGTAACAAATTCAGTGATAATGCCTGCGGCATCTATGGTTTGCAAACCTTGATAGCGACCAACGCCGTGATCAAGATGTACAATAGGTTGGCCTTCTTTAAGTTCGGCTAAGTTACGAATTAGTGCATCTTGGCTGGCTTGGTATTTATGCTTACGGCGACGGCGCTGCGATACTTTTATGCCAAGCAGTTCTTGTTCGGTGATAATAGATAAACTAGGTTTAGTACCTAATACAACACTTTGCTCCAGTGGGCTAACAATTAGGCCAACATCGCTTTGGCTTTTTGTAAACTGCTCAAAACTAGTAAATTCTTTAAACTTTAAGCCGCTAGGTTTTAATACTCCCAGTAATGACTCGCGCCGGCCATCCGACTCTACGCTTAGTAAAATACGGCCTTTGTGCTTTTTTTGCGCCGCTACATAGTTTATAAACGCACCGTAAGGTTCGCTTTGTTTATGGTCAATGCGAATAACAGGTAATTCACTAACAGTTAAATTTTTATTGCCTGCTTTTGTACCTAGTTTTGCTTGAGATAAGCGAATACGCGCATAATTCCCTAAATTAGCAAACAATTCATTAATGGGTTGATACAGCGCGCTTGGCTCTAATAATGGACGCAGTGGGTCTACGCGGCGGTTTTCATAGCGCACGTTTACGTCATGCCAAAAATTATCGGCGGCATGTTCTAAATCACCGAGCTGCATTACCGTTGTGGTTTCAGGTAGGTAATCAAAAATAGTGGCTAGTTGCTCGAAAAACAGTGGCATATAATATTCTATACCGGCAGGCCAATTACCTTTACTCACTTGCATGTAAACAGAGTCTTGCTGCGCGCTGGCACCAAACTTCTCACGGTACGCTATTCTAAAGCGTTCAATGTCGGCTTCGTTAGTGGGAAATTCGTGTGCCGGGAGCAGTTCAATTTTATCTACTTTTTCATCTGAGCGCTGGGTTTCAACATCAAATAAACGAATGCTGTCGAGCTCGTCGTCAAAAAAGTCGAGTCTAAAAGGATGCGGGCTGCCCATAGGATATAAGTCGACAATAGAGCCGCGAATGGCGTACTCGCCGTGCTCCATTACTTGCTGTACGTTTAAATAACCCGCTTGTTCTAAATTATTTCTGAAATTATGAGTATCGAGCTTATCACCCACCTTAAAGTTAATTGTGGACCCATAAATAAACGAAGCCGGGGCGGTGCGCAGCATTAAGGTAGAAACAGGGACAATTAAAACACTTTGTTGCTCGTTTTTGAGCGTATTTAAAGTGGCTAAACGGGCAGAAATAATATCTTGATGAGGAGAAAAATGGTCGTAAGGTAGGGTTTCCCAGTCAGGAAATATCATTACCGGGTTGTCGGGCAATAAATATTCTAGCTCGGTTTCAAGGCGCAGGGCGCTTGGCGTGTCTGGGGTTACAATTAATACTAAATTGTCTTGTTGTTTTACACCCTCAGCAATAGCAATGCTTAAACCGCTGCCGCTAAGTTGCCCCCATTGAATTTTATCTTTTTGAGATTTCACCCAAGGCAAGGCTGCCCATTGCTCAAACGCCATTTATTACTCCATTTATAAATTGGCCCTAATTTATTATGTAATAAGGGCCAAGTAATTTTATTTAATCGCGGTAAATTTTTGTTAAGTCTTGGTAGTGATCAATTCTGCGGTCGCGTAAATACGGCCAAATACGTCTTACGTTTTCGCTGCGCTGTTGATCAAGCTCAATTACTAAAATTTGCTCGTCAGTATTATTAGCCTCAGCAAGTAATTCACCTTGTGGCCCTGCAATAAAAGAGTTCCCCCAAAATTGAATCCCTTCGCTTTGCTCACTTGGGTCTTGCTCGACTCCAACGCGGTTACAACTAATTACCGGTACACCATTGGCAATCGCATGGGCGCGCTGGCTAATAACCCACGCATCTTTTTGGCGGGTTTGTTCATCGCTATCATCACGCGGATCCCAGCCTATTGCAGTTGGATAAATAAGTAGCTCAGCACCGGCCATTGCCATTAAGCGTGCAGCTTCAGGAAACCACTGATCCCAACATACTAATACGCCCAATTTACCTACTGAGGTTTGAATTGGCTCAAAGCCTAAATCGCCTGGAGTAAAGTAAAATTTTTCGTAAAAACCAGGGTCATCGGGAATATGCATTTTACGGTATTTACCGGCAATACTGCCGTCATTTTCAAGTACTACAGCGGTATTGTGATAAAGGCCGGTAGCACGTTTTTCAAATAACGACGCCACAATTACAATGCTTAACTCTTTTGCCAGCTCACCTAAAGTATGCGTGCTTGGGCCTGGAATGGTTTCGGCTAAATCAAACACGTCTACATCTTCGGTTTGGCAAAAGTACAGGCTACGGTGTAGCTCTTGCAGCACAACTAATTTAGCGCCTTTGTTGGCTGCTTCACGAATTGCGGCAATCGACTTTGCCATATTTTGCTCAGCATTATCGCTATTGCTTTGTTGTACGAGTGCAACGGTTAATTTTGCAGGGCTGGTCATTGAGCTGCTCCAGTTAAAAATCTACGTGGGAGTTGCATTGTTATACAGTGCAAACTGCCAAATTGTTCAATAATAGGTAGGCAATTAATGCCCACAATTGTGTGCTCTGGGTACGCTTGTTGAATTTGCGTTAAGGCGAGCTTATCGCTTACATCATCGTACGTTGGTACTAATACCGTATTATTAATAATTAAGTAGTTAGCATAGGTGGCAGGCAAACGTGTTTGCTCATCGTCATACACTGCTTTGGGCCAAGGTAAGGCAATTAAATTATATGGGGTGTTATCGGTAGTTTTAAAGCCTTGAAGCTGTTTTTCCATCGCATGCAGCGCGTTGTAATGCTCATCGGTTTTATCGTCGCACTGTACATAAACAAGAGTATTGTTTGGTGCAAAGCGAACTAGCGTGTCTATATGGCTGTCGGTGTCGTCGCCCGCTAAATAACCATGGTCAACCCATAAAAAGTCAGTTGCTCCTAAGTGCTGTTTTAACAGTGTTGCAATGTCACTTGGGGTTAAATTTGGGTTGCGGTTTTTATTGAGCAAACATTCACTGGTAGTAAGTAATACGCCGTGTTCGTTTATTTCAATGCCACCGCCTTCAAGCACCATATCTACTGCTTGGTAGTCATTATCTGTATCGCTAAGCTCATTGACTAAAACACGGTTTATTTGATTATCTAAATTACTTGCAAATTTATTGCCCCAACCGTTAAAGGTAAAATCATACACTTTAAGCTGATTAGGGTTATTTATAGCGGCGCAAGTAAGGGGGCCGTGATCGCGTGCCCATGTATCATTTGTTGGTGTAACTACAAAGTGAACACAGTTTGAGGGGACATTGGCGGCGTGCAATAGCGCAATAACATGCTCTTTTACAGGCTCACTGTGCGCTACAATAACTAACTGTTGAACTGCGGTAATATGTTTTGCAAGCGCTACATACACAGGCTCAACGCGTGCTAAGTTTTCAGCCCAATCGGTGTTTTTATGCGGCCAAGTTAGCATAACAGCGTCTTGCTCGGCCCATTCTGGTAAAAGTCTAAAATTCATGAGTAATTGATACAAATTAAGGTAGCGCTAGTTTAGCAGTTTGAGTGTACATGTCAGCTATTTATCATCTGCTTGCATGTTTTGTGATTGCTCTAATTGCTGGCGTTTTTTTAGTTGTCGGGTTTGCGCATGCAAACTGGCTCTAACGACCAGTTCTTGGTCGCTGTCTCTTATGGCTATAAAGAGTAAAGTGTATTGGTAATGCTCGGTATCGATTTTTTTAATTGCGACGACTTCGGTATAGCAATAAACAGCAGACGCTTCATGGTGTAAAAAAAGTTTAGTTCGAAATTTTTGCCCTAAAGAATAAACATCCTCTGTTGTAAATTTTACGCCACCGCCGCCATAACTATCGCAATAAATAGCGTTATCTTCGCTTTGCTCTGAGGCGAGAACATGGCTCATTATTAAGTCTATTTTACGTGATTGCGCTTGTAAAAAAACCGCTAGCTCTTGGGCAACATCACCTAAATTACGCAGTGGTCCAAGCGCGCTTTGCTCTAAGCTACTTACTTCATTAGCGAGTTTAAATAAAGGGGGAATGTCTGCGTCTAACTGGGTAAGGTTTTTTGGAACGGCGTTATCATCAACTATGTATAGGTTTACACGGTTACTTTCATCAATTTGAAAATATTGTTCAAACTCACTTAATCTTTGACTGTTCATAGCACTCTCCGCAACACATTTAAGTAATAATAGCGCCCTTAGTGCTAAATTACTAGAATATATGTTTTTTGAATAACTGTTTGAATACTTTATTTATATTCATTTTATAAATATAAAAAAACGGCCAACGTTATCCTAACATTGGCCGCTGGGGTATTGATTAATTTTTACCACTTTAATCATGGCACATAGATGCCGTATGGGGAGGAGACCATTACATCAGGTTATTTAAGCAGCTCGGTTAACTCATGTAAGTTTTTTACAACATGATCTGGTTTTTTAGCCAGTGGGTAAAGTGCTTTACCTGGGCGTGCAATAAAAGTGGTTTGTAAACCGGCTGCTTTTGCGCCGGCTACGTCCCAACCATGTGCTGCAACCATCATGGCTTCATTTGGTTTTACATTAAGTTTTTTAAGTACCCATTGGTACGCACGTAATTCAGGCTTGTACACTTTAATATCTTCAATGCTGTAGCGCTCGTCAAAATAATGGGTTAAACCAGCGCTTTCAAATTGTGCTTGTACGCCTTTATTTGAAGAGTTTGTTAGGCTAACCAGCTTATAACCTTGTGCTCTTAATGCAGCTAAACCTGCTTTTACGTCTGCGTGTGGGGGCAATGTTAATAATGGTGTAACAATCGCGGTTTTTGCTTGCTCGCTGGTAATATTAATATTGTTGTTTTGTGCCACCATTAATAATGACGCTACGCCAATTTGGCCAAAGTCTTGGTAATCGCCAATTACAGTTGATACCAACGAGTGGTGTAGCATAGTAGAAAACCACAATGGTAATAAATCCTCTCGCCCACCAAGTGCTTCGCCTATAGAAGCGCGCATTGAATCTAGATCAAGGAGTGTTTCGTTAACGTCAAAAATTAACACTTTAGGTTTATTTGAGGTTTGTTCGGCCATAGTATCTCCAGATAATAGGCTTGCGCCTAAAATTAATGAAAGGGTTAGGGTTTTTAGGGATGTTAATACAGACATTATTTACTCTCAGATTTTAAAGCGTTTAATACATCAAAAGGTTCAGCGCGTAGGGTGTAGTCTTCAGTTACAAATGCGTAAGTGATCACACCTTGTTGATTAATAACATAAGTGGCCGGTAGTGGTAGTTGAAAGCTTTTATCGCCGTAGTAGTGCTCAAAATCAATACCAAATTCGGTATATAACGCTTGAATACGCTCATCGAGTGTAAACAATAAACCGAACTGCTTGGCTATTTTATTACTTACATCTGAAAGTACATCAAATTCAAGGTCATTTTTTTGCGCCGTTGACAGTGTTTCATCAGGAAGTTGTGGTGAAATGGCAATTAACTGTGCATTTTGCGCTTTAAATTGTGGTAAGTAATCATTTAGGGCTTTTAACTCTAAATTGCAATAAGGGCACCAGCCACCACGGTAAAAGCTAATAATTACTGGGCCTTGTTTTAATAATGTCGCAAGTTCAACCGTGTTCCCTTGATGATTAGCCAAGCTAAAATTGGTAACTTTTTGCCCTACCTGTAATGCATTATCTTTAATGTGCTGGGCAATAAGCTCTGCGTTTGTCGTATTCATTAGTGCTAAAACATCTGCAGGGAGCTTTGCTTCTTTTTGCACGTTATAGGCGTCAATTTGCGCTTTTAAACTCATATATAACCTCAATAATTAAGTTACGTTAGATTATATAGTTTTAGTTATTTAAATACAGATTGCAAAAGCGAAAGCTTCATTCGAAAATATTAAACATTGAAAACCCAAAGTAGCTTTTTATGTATAACATAAGTGATTTAGAAACTTTTATAGCCGTAGTAGAGAATAAAGGTGTACTTGCAGCTGCGCGCGAGCAAGGTTTATCGCCAGCAACAGTGAGCCATCGCCTTAGTAAATTAGAGCGAGAGTTGTCTACTGTTTTAGTCTTTAGGGATAGTCGACGAGTACGTTTATCGCCTGCAGGAGAGGTGTTTTACACGCGTGTGGGCGCTATTATTGAGGCACTGCACGATGCAGAGCATAGTATAGGTGCTCGCAGCTCAACTGTGAGTGGGTTGCTAAGGGTAACTATGCCACCGTGGATTTTTTCTAAGTATGTTATGCCTAAGCTCAGCGAGTTTGAAAGTGAATATCCTCAATTAAAACTCGACTTTTTAATTACGGACCACTTTATTAATGTGGTTGATGATGCTCAAGATGTGGCCATAAGAGTAGGGCAGTTAAACGACTCTGGCATGTTGTCGCGTAAAATAGTCAATAATAGCCGTGTGTTATGTGCAGCGCCTAGCTATATAAATAAACAGGGTATGCCAAGTAATTTAACCGAGCTTGCGGTGCATTATTGGGTATGTTTGCCGTGGCAAAAGCAATTAAAATTATTTGACGAGCAAGGCAAAATCCACAGTTTTAATGCTAAAACCCGCTTTACTATTTCAAACTCAGATAACATGACCCAAGCTGCCATTGCTGGGCATGGCATTGCAATTAAATCAAAAATAGCAATTGGTGAAGAGCTTGCAAATGGCACCTTAGTTGAAGTTATGCCCGGTGTAATGGCGCAAAGCGACGCACCAGTATGGTTTTTACGGCCACAAAACAGCTTAACCACACGTAAAACTGAGGTGTTTTTTAACTTTATAAAGTCATTATTTGTTGCATGCTAACTATATAAGCGGTTGCATGACGCTTTTATTATGAGCAGCGCATGCGTTAGATCAACCTTTGTTCTTATACTCATTTGAGAATATTTTATTGTTGTTATTATCTCCCTCAGGCTTATTGGCCGTTTTATTTCTTTGAGGGATTAAATTTAACAATGAAAAAAGTGACGTACATTGTGTTAGTAGGTATTGCACTCTTGGTGTTTGCCTTTGTGGGCGCTAAGCTCATTCCTATTACTTTAGCACCACCTTTAGCTGCAACACATAAAGTAGATATTAACGATCAAACGCTCATTGCTCAGGGCGAATACTACGCACGAGTTGCTGACTGTATTGCGTGCCATACGGCACCCGGCGGAAAACCTTTTGCGGGTGGCTTAGGCATGCAAACACCTATGGGGGCTATTTATTCTACTAATATTACTCCCGACATCGAAACAGGCATTGGTAGTTATAGCTACGCCGATTTTGAACGTGCAGTTAGAAAAGGCATTCGCCAAGATAACCAACCGCTTTATCCTGCTATGCCTTTTGTGTCATATAAAATAGTAAATGATGCTGAAATAGAGGCAATGTACGCGTATTTTATGTCAAGCGTTAGCGCAGTAAAGCAACAAAATCAACAAACAACCATTCCATGGCCTGCAAGTATGCGTTGGCCATTAGCATGGTGGCATGCATTATTTTCACCAGCGCGTAGCTTTACAGCTAACCCCAATTTAACGACTGAGCAAAATCAGGGGGCCTATTTAGTTGAGGGATTAGCTCACTGCGGTGCGTGCCATACGCCACGTGGTATTGCTTTTCAAGAAAAGGCGCTATCAGATGATGTATCGGGTCAGTTTGTATCAGGCTCAGTACTGGAGGGCTGGTATGCTAAAAGTTTACGTAATGAAGGGTTAGGCTTAGCAACCTGGAAACAAGCCGATATTGTTGAATTTTTAAAAACAGGACGTACCGACAAAACTGCCGCATTTGGCAGCATGGCCGATGTAGTGGCGCATAGTACGCGGTACTTTACTGATAAAGATTTAAACGCTATTGCTAGCTATTTGCATCAGTTAGCACCGCGCCCTGGGTATGAAAAAAATTGGCAGTCAAAAGCAGATACCACCACAAGTGCATTGCGGGCAGGTGACTTTTCGGCCTCTGGTGCTTTGTTGTATATGGAGCAGTGCGCCGCGTGTCATCGTTTAGATGGAAAAGGCGCACCACGTATTTTTCCAGCATTGGCTGGTAACTCTATTGTGTTTGCAGAAGATCCCAGTTCGTTAATTCAAGTCACTTTAGCAGGGGGTGAAATGGCAACAACCGCGCACGATGTAATGACATTTACTATGCCTGAGTTTTATCATTTAAAAAACCAAGAGTTAGCCGATGTTTTAAACTTTATTCGCAACAGTTGGGGCAATCATGGCAGCCATATTTCAACTCGAGATGTTGCGACTATGCGCCGTGTAGTTGACCATGCTCCGGTGCATTATGTACCCGCAAAGGAGATAGAAAATGAATAAGTTACTAGGGATAAGCGTGCTTGTAGTTGTAATTTCGGTTGCTGCTTACATGGGTTATGAAAGCCGTTTTTATGATGCGCCTGATGCAAAAACTTACGATGTAATTGATGCCGAAGGTAAGGTGATTGATCAATTTACCATTCCAAAAATTACCGATGTAGTAGGCCACAAAGATGAAGAGGCTATTTTATATGGTATGCGCTTACTTAACGAAACGGCGCGCTTATTGCCCGATAATGTAGGTAACGGGCTCAATTGCAATAGTTGCCATATGGGGCAAGGTAAACGAGAGTTGGGGGCACCCTATATAAATACTTATAATCGCTATCCGCGCTTTAATCCGCGTGCGCAACGCGTACTTGATTTAAACGAGCGTATTAACGGCTGTTTTCAACGTTCGATGAATGGTAAACCAATCCCAATAGATTCGCCAGAAATGCAAGGTATGCATGCTTATATGAAATGGTTGGGTGGTGATGTGGCACCGGGCAATACCGTTAAGCTAACTAGCCTAGAGTATTTTAAAGTAGGCAAATATACAGCAAACGCAAATAACGGTGCACAGGTTTATGCAGCGCAATGCGGTACTTGTCATGGCAGTGATGGCGAGGGGATAAAAGATCAATTTGGTGATTATATTTTCCCACCATTATGGGGCGATGACTCATTTAACATTGGGGCAGGTATGGCACGAGCCTCTCGAGCAGGTGCATTTGTTATTCATAACATGCCATTGAGTGTGAGTCGTGAAGCGCCGCTTGGGCAGATCACTTTATCAGAGCAAGAGGTTGTTGATGTTGTGGAATACTTTACTAAAAAGCCACGTCCAGACTTTGCAGGTAAAGAAAACGATTGGCCAGGTATGGATAATCCTGCTGATTCTCGTTATTAATACAGTATGCATAACCGCTTAAGCTAACAAGGTTAAGCGGTTTTTTATTGCTGTAATGTACTTAGTTAAAACTCAGATTATTTACTCTGTGTATACTAGGGTAGTACAAAAAACGCGCTGTTTTGGCGCATTTTTATTAGCATAACATAAACCTAATATTTGAATTAAGACCATTACCTCAGATTATTTAAAATTCCACATTGACCATATACCTACTTCATTTTGAGTTCGCTCAACTGTTGCACTATCAATATTACTTTGCTTAGCAACAAGCGCCAGCGTTAAATAAGAAGTTGCCTTATAATCAACACCTAGTTGTATGTAATCACGTTCTAAACTAGCGTTTAAACGTCTATTAGGGTTGATTGTATCGTACCGAGCAAATGCAGAGTAACCCGGTTTAAAAGCATAACTTGCCCAAGTCCCCCAGCCGCTGCTAGCGTCTTGCGGTATTTTGTTAACTTGGTTCCAGTTGTCGTTATATACATATTCAACGCCAAAACGTACCCCTTGATGCAGGTAACTTAGCGCTGCATTGAAACGCTCTGCAGTATGATTTTTCTCGGCCTCGTCTTTATCAAGTGTGCGTGTACCTTGATAAGCACCTAAAGCAAAATCAAATTGTTTATTTATATGCCACACAGCCGATGCTTCTAAATCAATTCGATCGCCCACAGTTGGCTTTTGAAAACCACCCCCAGTAATAGCCGATACAGCATACGAAAAGTGCGCCGATTTATGGCCATAATGAATACCTAAATCGGTTGGACCGGCTAATTTGTTTTTTGGCGTTAAGCTCGGATCAACATAACGATACCCTACACGGCGTGCGATGTAATCAATCCATGGCAGTTCAGCAACACCAATTTTAAGCGTACTTCCTTGATTAAAATTGCGTTTTATATAAGCATGACGAAACCAAATATCGGTAGGGTCTTGCTGGCGTTGCCACTGCACATCTGTGGTCACTGTTAATGACCAGTCATCATTAAATTGATGGTCTAAATTAAGATAAAAGCGCTTTACATCAAGTTGCCAATCTTCAATATCCTGGTGCTGATCGTCAATTTGAATATTACTAAAATTCGCAAATATTTGGCTCGATAACGTGGTTTGCGATGCGCTCACCGGTGCACTAATAACAAGCAATCCACTTGCTGCTAATAATACAGAAACACTTAAACTTGTTTTATTAAACACCACAAAACTCCCTTAGGTTGCTTACATTCAAGCGAGATAAATTTTGCATATTATAGCTTTTTAGTTGTTGCACCACGAACTTGCTAATACGTTATTTAGCTAAAGCATGACTTAGGTCAAAATGCAGGTTTATTACTGTTTAATAACATATAAAGAGACCTTTAACGCAATGAAAAAATAACCGAGGATTAACAATTTACCTTGTAATTAACGTTAAAATTAGTCATCTTAACAAACTTAGGTTTATACAATAATAAGGGATGAAATTAAGGATGGCGCGAGGACTCAAATTAGCCACTACATTTACAGAGTTATCGACTCATTTACGCCGCTTTGTTTCACGAATAGTGTTACCTGACGACGTAGAAGATATAGTGCAAGAAACCTTTATTAAAAGCTACGAAGCTGATTTAAAACAAGATATTCAATTTACGCGTAGTTACATGCTCAAAACTGCTAAACACCTTGCCCTTAATCATATTGCTAAATGGGATAATAAATTTAGCGACTCCCTTTGTGATGATCATGAATTACCAAAATTACTTAAATCAATACAACTAGAGGACGAGTACACCTCGAAAGAGCGTTTTTTATTGTTTTGTCGGGCAACAGAGCAACTAAGCTTGACGGTTCGCAAGTGTTTTATATTAAAAAAAGTGTACGGTATGAGCCAAAAAGAAATTGCCCAGCAACTACAGTTAAGTCAAAGCACAGTAGAAAAACATATTGCAAAAGGGTTACTACAAACCATGCTATACATGCGAGAGCATTCTCAGGATGAAAATGAGCAGTATAAAAAGCACGACACCGCTGCTCAAAAGCCAACTATAGTGAGTGTGGCAAAATGAGTAATATTCATCAATTTACACCAAAAGATTTAATTTTAGAAACAGCAGCTAATTGGATAAGCGCGATAGATCGCGGTTTAAACAAGGTTGAAAAAGAGCAATTTAAATTATGGATGCTGCAAAGTAATGCACACCAAGACGCCGTTTACGAACTCGCTAAGTTGTGGGACGAACTGAGCGTATTAAACGAGTTAAGCACTTTATTTCCGCATAAAAACAATACCGAGGAAAAAAGTAAATGGGTGTTTTCGTATGGTATCGCGGCCAGCTTATTTGCTGCGTTAATGATTTGCAGTTACTTATTGGTTAATTTAGAGACTGGTTATAACCAAGCCCTAGCGAAAGTTAATTATACTAAAATTTATAAAACCAAGGTGGGAGAGCAAGCCACTTACGTACTGCCCGATGGCACCATAGTGCAACTTAATACCAACAGCCTATTAGAGGTTGCCTATAGTAAAGGGCGCAGACAGTTATTACTGAGTAGAGGGGAAGGGCGTTTTAATGTTGCTAAAGATGCTACGCGGCCATTTAGTGTGATGGCAGGTGATAAAAGCTTTACAGCATTAGGTACTGTATTTAATGTGCAGCGCAATACCTCATCTCATTTAGAATTAGTGGTAACCGAAGGAAAAGTGATGATCACTGATCCGAGTGTAGCTGTTGATGCTAACGATTTTAAAGCCTATCAACTAGCCGATAACAGCACCCAAAAAATTAGAAAAATAAACGCAAATATTGTGCTCTCAGGCGAAAAAGCAATTATAGAAAAAAGTGTTACAGCGCCTATTAAACGCCTCTCTGCTGACGATGTGCAACGAGATTTAGCGTGGCAAAATGGCATGCTAATTTTTAACGGAGAACAATTAAGCGATGCCTTAAATGAAGTTAGCCGTTATACCGCTACTCGGTTTGAGCTTTCATCGGCAGAGCTTGCAAATATTAAAGTTGCAGGGGTATTTAAGGCGGGTGATGTTGCTGGGCTACTTGAAAGTTTAAAAACAAATTTTTCGATTGATCACGAACGCTTAGGTGAGCACGTAGTTAGCCTTAAACGTCAAACTAAGTCATAAATAGCAGCGCCTAAAATCATGCTAATGTTGGATTAAGTTGCAATTATGAACATGCAAAGTAAAAAATATATTAATAAAAAGAATAAAACCTATAGAGGATTTTTGTTTGCCAACTGTTTATATAAGTTGCGCAGTAACCAAACGCATTTATTGTGTAGTTTGAGTGTGCTTGCATCGGCTTTTTTTAGCTTGAATGTTTTAGCCACAGTAACTACCGGGCAAATGGTGCAATTTGATATAAAAGCGCAGCGAGCAGACAAAGCTTTAATAGAATTTGCTAAGCAAACTGAGCAAACCGTGGTGTTTTCTTATGAGTTAGCTAAACAATATAATGCAAATTCGCTTTATGGTTTTTACACCCAATTAGATGCACTGGAGGCACTGTTAGGTGACAGTAAGCTCGATGCGGTTGTTGATCAAAATGGTTTACTGAGTATAAAACTCAAACAAATCAATAGGAAAAATAACAACATGATGAAGCTTTCAGGCGTTAGTGCAGCAATATTGCCTGCATTACTTGCTGCAAACACTCAGGGCGTTAATGCTGCTGAAGATGTTGCCCAAGAAAAAATAGAAAAAATTGCCATTGTCGGGAGTCGTGTAGCAGGTCGTTCAGTTGAAGATTTACCTGTTCCGGTTGATATTTTAAGTGCAGAAGCGCTAGAAAATACAGGGCAAACAGAAGTGGGCAGAATGCTGCAGTCAATCGCGCCTTCGTTTAACTTTTCAAGCTCGTCAATTAGTGATGGCACCGATGCCCTTCGCCCAGCAACACTGCGTGGTTTAGGCCCAGATCAAACATTAGTACTTATTAACGGTAAGCGCCGCCACCAAGCCAGTATTATTCATATTAATACTTCGGTAGGTCGTGGTACAGCGGGTACCGATATGAATGCTATTCCGGCGTCGGCAATTAAGCGCATTGAAGTACTGCGTGACGGTGCTGCAGCGCAATATGGCTCAGATGCCATAGCGGGTGTTATTAATATAGTACTCAAAGATGGTAGCGAAGGTGGTAAAGCCGCAATTAACTATGGCCAATATTCAGAAGGCGATGGTGAAACGATAAACCTTGATTTTAATAAGGGTTTTGCTTTAGGTGATAAAGGTTACGTAAATACTACGCTTAACTACCGTGATCGTGCGCCAACTAACCGTGCCGGTTTACATGGCTCTTGCCAATTTAATGGTTGTACAACACTTGATGACGGCACTTTAGTAGCGGGCGATCCGCGAGAGCTAACAGCCGACAGAGATACCTTTAGAATAGGCGATGCCGACTCACAACAATTTGGCTTAATTGTAAGCACAGGTTATGAGTTAGGTGATGGCGAACTATACGGTTTTATTACTTATTCAACGCGCGATAACGAGTCGGCAGCGTTTTTCAGGCACAATGCCAACGGTGGCGGTAATACGGTTTTACAAGATAACGATGCGACAATTCAGGCTGGCTTTTTGCCAAAAATTAACACCACTATCGACGATATTTCGTATAACTTTGGTTACAAAACGCAATTTGATAACGATGCTAGCTTAGACTTATCGTACACCTATGGTGAAAACAGTATTGATTACACTACCAGTGACACAATTAACGCCTCGTATGCTAACTTTTTACGCTATGACCAAGGCTTAAGTGCTGCTGATATTCGCGCCACTATTCCGCGTGAAGCCTATGCTTACGGTATGGAATTATCGCTACAAACGCTTAATTTAGATTTTACTCAAAATTTTGATGATTACTCACTCGCTATGGGCGCAGAAATTCGCACCGATGAGTATCGCATTTTAGAAGGCAGCGAATACGCATACCGAGATTACGACACTAATAACGGCGTAAGTATATACGACGGTTTAAGCGGTGGCGTTGGCAGCGAAGATGCTTCGGGCGGCACGCAAGGTTTTGGTGGTTCATCGCCAATGTCATCGGTTGATGAGTCGCGCGATGTGATTTCGTTCTACCTTGATGCTGAAACCTATATTATTGAAGACGTTATTTTATCGGGCGCACTGCGCTACGATAATTATAAAGGCTTTGGTGATACGGTTAACTTTAAACTAGCGGGTAACTGGTCGATTACTGACGATATATCACTGCGTGGTGCATTAAGCTCAGGTTTTAGAGCGCCGTCAATGCAGCAGCTGTATTTTAATAATATCAGTACTCAGTTTGTTGTTGATGATGTTACTGGCAACTTAGTTGCCGAAGAAGTCGGTACTTTTAGAAACGACTCAACATTAGCGCAAAGCTTAGGTATTCCAAAACTAACAGAAGAAAAGTCGCAAAACCGCAGCTTAGGTATAGTGTATAACGTAACAGACAATATTAACGTAACACTCGACTATTACTCAATTGATATAGACGACCGTATAGTTATTAGTAATCGTTTAGGTAAAGGGTTGTCGCCAAGTCTTGACGCTGCATTAATAAGCTCAGGTGCTGGTGCGGGTCAGTTTTTCTTAAATGGTGCTGATACAGAAACGCAAGGTATTGACTTTGTTGCTACCTGGAACACTGAAGGGTTAGGCGGTACGCTTGATTTTACCTTAGCAGCTAACTTTACTAAAACCGATGTGGTGTCGTTATTTACCCCTGCAGGTTCAGGTTTAGAAACAGTACCGGTTGAGGACGTGTTCTCTGACCAAGAAATTTCTATTATTGAAGAGTGGCAACCAGAGGATCGCATTAACTTAAGTGCGCTTTATCAACGTGATGACTGGACAGTTAATTTGTCACTTAATCGCTTTGGTGAGTACACAGTAGAAGATGGCGGCCGCCAGACTTACGGTGCCGAAATATTAACTGATGTTAAAGTAAATTACTTTATAACTGAGAACTTATCGGTAAATATTGGCGCAAATAACTTATTTGATGTCTACCCAGATGAAAATACCATAGGTAATTCACGTACTGGTACTATTGTAGATGCCCAAGGCAATACCATTGTAAGCAGCCCAGGGGTATTTAAATACTCTCGCCGTTCAGCCCCATTTGGCTTTAACGGTGCGTATTACTACCTAGGTGCAGAATACCGCTTTTAATTATAGATACTCCCATTTTTATACTTAATATAAAGCCCAGCATTTAAGAATGTTGGGCTTTTTTAATTGTTTAACCTGAACTCAGCTTTAGGTTGAGTTATTATCCAGAATTTAGGCTACTTACTGCTTTTTCATTCGGCTCATTTCAGCATGACAGCTTTGCATTGTTAGTAATGCTTTAGCTAGTACAGCTTCGCAGTCTGCGGGTTGTGGTTTTTTCATTGCATCTTTAATTTCTTCGAGGGTTTTATCCTCAACTTCTTCTAGCTCTTTAATATACGTATCGTCGTTATTGCTGCTAAATTTAGTGATAAGCGCAGTGTAAGCACGGCGCGCTTCTACCGCAAATGATGAGCCATCTTCACGTTCGCCTTGTTCATTAACAGCAAAAGGTTGTAAGCGTTCAACGGTTACCTTACGCGCATCAATCATGCGCTGGAAAAGGGCGGCAACAGCGGGATCTTTTACGTTCTGTTGGGCTTTTTCGTAAAAATCTATACCACTATTCATTACTTGGATGATGTCAGAAATATGATTTACTTCATTACTTTGATGGGTGTTCATAATGACCTCTCTTATAAATGAAATTAAATGTTCATTTATATAAAAGCAAAGGTTGTTCCACTATAAGAACTTTCGTAGTAGTTTGTTTTTATTGAAATAAATATATAGTGAGGATGATGTTTGCTTACTTATTAGATTAAGTAAGCAAATTTTACAAAGCTTTTGTAACGGTATTACTTAAGTTCTTCAGCAACTTCGGCTACTTTTTGACGTAACCAAATATGACTAGCATCGCGATGTAACAACGGGCTCCAAATCATATCTAACTCAAACGGTGGAATAGGAAAAGGAGGTTCTAATATTTTAAGACTAGGATCGTCTATATAAATGTTAGCTGCTTTGGAGGGCAATGTTGCTATTAAGTTTTGTACTTTGGCTAAATGTACTGCCACATGATAGTTACGGGTAAAGGTGGCAATATTACGGTGTTTACCAAAATGAGCGAGTGCTTCATCAACCCAGCCGAGTTTTTGCACATCTTTAGGATCCATTCCTACGCCTACACCAAAACCGGTTTTACTTACCCAAATATGGCGTGCTTTTAAGTAGCTCTCTAGGCTAAAATTGTCAATAATCGGGTTATCGGATTTAACTAAACAGCAAAAACTGTCTTTCCAAATGCGTTTATGATGAAACGATTGCGGTAGGTTTTCAAAGCGATTGATTGCCATATCCACTTTGCCATTTTCCACATCATGAAAGGTCACATCACTAGGGGTGAGTATATCTAGGGTGGTGTCGGGGGCTTCTGCGTGTAATTTACTTAATAGCTTGGGCGCTAAGGTACTGGCCGCATAGTCACTGGCCATTATTCTAAATACGCGTTTACTTTGGCTTGCTTCAAACTCACGATTAGGCGCAAGTGTTTCCTCTAGGGTCATTAATATTCCGCGAATAACGGGTTGTAACTCTAACGCGCGCTCTGTGGGTACCATGCCATCGCTGGTACGTACTAAAATAGGATCGTTAAATAAGTTACGAAGGCGCTTTAAGCCATTGCTCATGGCAGGTTGAGTAATACTTAACCGGTTTGCTGCGCGGGTAACATTACATTCGCGCAATAAAGTATCGAGATAAACCAGTAAATTTAAATCTATTTTACTTATATTCATTGTATGTCCTTAACGCTTTACCAGTGATGGATAAAACGTTGTGCTGTCGGGTATGGATAAATATGACTAACCTGACCATTTTTAATATTTTGCTGTGCTTGCTTCCAAAAGTTAACATCAATAAGCTCTGGATGTGTGCTCATTAAAAACTGCTTGTAGATTGGGTTAGGCATTACAAAGGTGCAAAGTTGCTCAGGAAATACATCTTGCGGTGCAACCGAATAGCTTTGCTCATCCATTAAGTAGTCGTCATACGTTTTTGCTTTAGGCAGTGCTCTAAAATTCATGTCGGTTAAATATTGCACTTCATCGTAATCATAAAAAATAATACGTCTGTGTTTACTAACACCAAAGTTTTTTAACAGCATGTCGCCGGGAAATATATTAACAGCAATCATTTCTTTTAGTGCCTGGCCGTACTCTTCAATCGCGGCGGCGGCACTGGCATCATCGGCATTTTCTAAAAATAGATTAAGCGGTGTCATGCGTCGCTCAATATATAAATGTTTGATAATAAGCCAGTCGCCTTCAATTACCATAGATGAGCCAATGGTTTGGTGTAACTGCTGCAACAAGTTACTATCAAACCGCGCTAAAGGAAATACGACGTTAGAATATTCTATGGTGTCGGCCATGCGGCCAACCCGATCGTGTTTTTTAACTAACTGGTAGCGCTTTAACACGGTATCACGACCAAAAGGTTTACTTTCGCCAAATTTATCTTTAATAACTTTAAATACATAGCCGAATGAGGGCAGGGTAAATACCATCATCACCATGCCAGGTGTACCAGGGGCGATAGTAAACTCGTCGTTAGAGTGAGTTAAATGATTTAAAAACTCACGGTAAAACTCGGTTTTACCTTGTTTATGAAAGCCAATAGCGTTGTAGAGCTCAGCTATGGTTTTATTGGGCATTAATTGGTTTAAAAATCGCACTAATGCGCAAGGCGCATGGGTTTCTACCATAAAGTAGGCACGCGCAAAACCAAAAATAACTCGCATTTGCGACGATTTAGTAAGTAGTGCGTCTAGGTACAAGCCTTTATCTTCATGGTGTAGTACTGCAATAATAAACGGTTGTACGCCGCTTTGCGATACCACTCGCCCTACAATATAGGCAGCTTTGTTACGGTAAAATGGAGTGTGCAGTATATCAAAGCGCATTTGCCAGGCTTTATGGTGCGTATCGGGCGCTTGTTTATAAAATGCTTTTACCAGCAGTCGTATGTCTCGTTCTAAGTTTACAAAGGGGGCTTTAAAATCAAAGTGATTAATGATCTGTTTAATTGTGGGCTTTAGGCCGTCAACCACAGGAAAATAGCTGCGATACTCAGCTTCTACTGGCACTGCAGGCGCATCTTTTAGAGTGGCTTCTACAAAAATAAAGTCGTTATGAAAATAACGGCGATGATACAGGCGGCAAAATACCGAGTTATAAAAAGTTTCGGCAAGCTCAGCCTGAGGATGAAAACATAAAAAATGTTGATAGAGCTTTTTTACTTCTAGCCACAGCTGTTCGTCGAGTTGTTCGGTTTGTTGTTGTCGAAGTGTGGCGGTGGTTTCGTTAACCCGATCATCATAATGGCTAATACGTAATCGGCTTATATCATTAATTGCTTGCCAGTCTCTTTTAGCAAACGCCAGCGGTGCTTTTGCCGTGGTTTTTTGAAATAACAGGTAGTGCTTTTTAAAGCCCGTTAAAATTAATTCAGCAATATGACGAGGCTGCATCATTACTCCTTATTAGACGCTAGAGCTTATACTCTATCGTTGTTAAGAGTATGTTATTCTCGATTTAAAACCAAGCTAAATTAAGATGTTATTTATTCATGAGATAAAGATTACTGGTAGTTGTCTATTTTTTTTTGTAATTTATTAATGCGCTTTTTTACCATATTAATTTGTGCTTTATAGTTTTTGCTAATTACTTTTTGTTTTTTAGCAATATCGGCGGCAATGCGTTTTTTATCTTCCTTGGCTAAAATATGGTTAAGGCGCTGTTGCTGTTTATAATCAGCTTGGTCTTTTTTACGATCTAATATTGCTAACTTATGTTGATTACTGCGCAGTTCTGCCTGTAAACCCACCATTAAGCTTTCGCGCTCTAGTTCGTTTAATTGCTTGGTGTAATCTACTTTAGGGCCGACTTGCTGATTTATTGTGGTGTTAACTTTGTATACGGTGGCGTTGTTATCGCACGGGAATTGAGAAAAGGTGGTGCCTTCTGGTGTAACGCACTTGTAGTAATTGGTTGCACTGAAACTGTTAAAGCTTAGGGTTGTAAGCAAGAGGAAAATAAAAATACAGTACAGCTTAATCATATTGGCTATCCCTAAGAGTGTTTTACTGCGTTAAATTAATAACGTTAAAGTAAAACTATAACCTAGCTTGGTGGTATAGCAAGCTAGGTCAATAATAGCCTTATTGAGTAAAGGTTTTTAACTTTTTAATACTGTGGACTAAAAATGGAATGTCTAAGCCTTGCTCAATCGAAAACCCTTCGGCGGCAGAAATATTTTTAAAGTCGCCATCAGGATCAATTAAGGTAATTCTATCCTTTTTATACGCAATAACCACGCCTTGAGAATAATTAACACCCATATTATCTTTTTTCTGGTGTAAGTTAACACCGAGCATAGTTTGCTCAGCAATAGCGTTGCAGTTTAAATACTGCCCAACAGCGGTCGCTATTATATCGCTAGGTTGAATAAGGCCATTAACGCGAGTGATCCGTTTATCGGAGCTATAAAGCGTTGAGGTAATTACCACCTCTTTATTAGTATCAGCCAAACTAAAAGCATAAATATGGGTGTTTTTATCGCGAGGTGTTAAGTCATCAGTGCCTTTAATAATTCTAATTGCACTATTAGTGTGGGTTTGATCGTTAATAAAATTTAACGCTGCAATACCCGTTACTTCAACACTGCGACGTTGGCTTTGCCATGCGGGTAATGTTTGCTCATTTATAATTGTAGATTTATAAAATGCTGGTAAACCATAAACTAAACTAAAGAGCATATCGTTATGATCGGTTGGTTGTAAAAACTGCTTAGTGCTATACAAGTTTTTATTACTGGCAAATTGAGCAAGCTGCTGCGCTGTTTCAAATACAAAAATATCAATTTTAGCCGGTTTGTAATCTTCGCATTTTGTCAGTGGAGTAGGTAATTGGTAGCTAATGTTTTGCTGATTAATTTGCACGTTATGCGCTTGTTTATAGCTTTTTATGTCTAGTAGATCATTTTTAGCTAATAAGCTTTTAGCCGTTGTAGGATACGAAAGCGGTAAAAAGTTATCTTGTTTAGTTACATCAAACTTTAAATTAGCGTCAGCCCAAATATGAATACTATGACTTAAAGCAAAACAAATCACTAAAAATGAACTCGCGTAGCGAGCAAACTTGAGCTGCTTTAAACGCGCTAAATTTTGCCAAGTAAAATTACTGACCGTTAACTGAAAACCTAAAATAACTAAAACTATGCCACCGGCTAAAATAGTTGTTAAAGCGGGTGAGCTGTTTAAGCGGTGCCATAAAAGCGAAATGATCTCAGGTAAAGCAGAACTACTTAAGTGATAACCTAAATTAAAATAAACATAAGCATCAAGTGTGAGTAAAGAGGCGCCAAAGGTAGCAATAACTGCAGCCATACCGCGAATATGGCGAGGGTATGGAAAAACTAAACTGAGCGGAAATACCGTCAGCACAAACGCTAAAAAGGCAATAAAGCTAGTATGGCTAAGCCAAGTAACTAGCATATAAGTAATACCCATAAAGCTTGTAGGTGGCGAGTCGGCAAACAAGTAGCTTAAGCTAATTAAGAGCGCTAAGCCAATATTGGCAAAGGTAAACCAATGCCCCCAGCTTAGTAATTGACTCGCTTTTGATGAAAACTGATTGTGCTGCGATAAATTCATAGAGTTTATTTAACCGACTGTGCGAGAGCTTTAGCAAAGTTCTCGGTAACGGCTTGTCTTTTCCCTGTTGGTACATGCTCTTTTAAGATATGCGTGATAGAATTTCCTAAACACATAAGACTCAAATCAACCGGCGCATTGTGTTGAGTTAACACATCAATAAGCTGATCGACGATTTGTTCTACTTGTTCATTAGAGTATTTTGATAAGATTGGCATCAGTTGGTTCAATTTAATAGTTATATTCTCACATTTTAACACCAGAGGCGTGAAAAACAAAGATGGCAACAGACGTTAAAAAACTAGTCGTTCATTATGTAGACAAAAAAGACGGCGATACTCAAATTCATTTACGTAATGATGAAATGCTAATCAACGATAAAGTAGCTGTGTTTATTGAGCAATTGCATCATGCATATAATGGTAAGCCAGGTAAAGGCTTTTGCGCTTTTAGTGGCGATAAAAACAGCGTAGTTGCATCGGCAATGCAAAGTTACCGTAACAACGAACTTGGCTTTTGGCATATGACAGATCAAGCATCGAGTGTGTTAAAAGAGGAGCTTGATAAATACGCATTTAATGAAACCGGTTATTTAGTGTTTTGTCACTATCAGTATGTGGCTACAGACTACATGCTGATTGCGATGATTAATATTAAAGAGCATTACTCAATTACCTCTGAGCTTGATTTAGCATCGTCACGTCATTTAGATATTTCGCGTATGCAATTAGCGGCACGAATCGATTTAACCGCTTGGGACACCCAAGCGCAAGACAATCGTTATATTTCATTTATTAAAGGCCGCGCAGGGCGCAAAGTTGCCGATTTCTTCTTAGACTTTTTAGGCTGTGAAGAAGGTATTGATCCTAAACAACAAAGCCAAGTAATGCTCAGTGCTGTAGAGGATTACTTATCAGAGCAACAATTTGATAAATCAGAAAAAGACGATTTACGTAAACAAGTATTTGATTACTGTAATGATTGTGTAACGACAGGTGAAGATGCCAACGTAAGTGAGCTTTCGGCAACACTTACAAAAGGCGATGACAGTCCGTTTGACAGCTTTTGCAAAGAGCAAAGTTACGATTTAGAAGAGTCATTCCCCGTTGATAAAAAAACAGTGGCAAGTATGGTTAAGTTCTCTGGTTTAGGTGGCGGTGTAAGTGTGAGCTTTGAGCGTAAACACTTAGGTGAACGTGTTACTTATAATGAAGCAACCGATACCTTAGTGATCAAAGGCATTCCGCCAAACTTAAAAGATCAGTTACAACGCTTCATGGAAAAAGAACAAGACTAATGCGATTGATCTAAAGTTACAGGTACAAAAAAGCCCCGCTAGTTAATAATTAACTAGCGGGGCTTTTTAATGAGTATTGTTAATCAACACTCATTGTTTTAGTCATTGTAGAACTTGCACGACCAGCAGGTTTGATTGAACCCGCACGCAAACCACTGTCTGGCACTAGTTCACGTTTATCGTGAGCCATAGCAACAGATGTATGTTTTACTTCGCTATCAGCTACAGGGGTAGGCTGTGCCATTGGCGCACTTGCTGACCCTTGAGCTATCGCTGTTTTAACATGTGGTGCTGCAGTTACTACTGGAGTTTCAACTTTAGCTGGCTCTTCAGTTACCACTGGAGTTTCAACTTTAGCTGGCTCTTCAGTTACTACTGGAGTTTCAACTTTAGCTGGCTCTTCAGTTACCACTGGAGTTTCAACTTTAGCTGGCTCTTCAGTTACCACTGGAGTTTCAACTTTAGCTGGCTCTTCAGTTACCACTGGAGTTTCAACTTTAGCTGGCTCTTCAGTTACCACTGGAGTTTCAACTTTAGCTGGCTCTTCAGTTACCACTGGAGTTTCAACTTTAGCTGGCTCTTCAGTTACCACTGGCGCTTCAACTTTAGCTGGCTCTTCAGTTACTAATGGAGTTTCAACTTTAGCTGGTTCTTCAGTTACTACTGGCGCTTCAACTTTAGCTGGCTCTTCAGCTGCTACTGGAGTTTCAACCTTAGCTGGCTCTTCAGTTACAACTGGAGTTTCAACTTTAGCTGGTTCTTCAGTTTGTACTGGCTCTTCTACAGCTTCAACTTTGGCTAAGTCTTCAACCGCAACGGCTTGTTCAACTTGTTGCGCTGCATCCGCAGGTGTAGCTGCAGATTTAGCTTTAAGCTCTGCTTCATACTCTGCAGCAGCCTGGTCGGCAACAGGAACAAATGCCGGTGCTTCATCTGACTTAGCTTCATTGCCTTCACCTTCAGGGCGACGACGGCGCTGACCTGATGCACGAAGATGACGAGGTGAGCGACGTGAACGTGTACGAGTTTGCTCTTGCTCGTCTTCGGTTGTAGGTGTTTCATCGTTAGAATCAACATCTTCAACTTTCTCTTCTTTAATATGAGCTGTTTTTTCTGCCGCTGTTTGAGTTTGCTTTTCTACAACAGGTGCTTGCTCTTGGGCTACTGGTGTTTCTTTTTCTGTAGCTTGTACAGGTGTTTCATCTGTTGTTTGTACTTGCTCAGCATTTTCATCTTGCAGGCGTACTTTTTTACGCAAATTACGACGCTGGCGACGAACCTTTGGTTTTTGATCCTTTGGCTCTTCGGCTTGAACTGGCTTAGTTTCAGCTTCTGCTTTTGCAGGTGCATCAACTTTTACTGCATCTTTATCTTCAGTGCGTGGCTCTGGGCGCTTACGTGAATTAGGATTGCGACGACGCTTATTGCGATTCTCGCCTCTCTCTTGGTTCTCGTTAGTTTGCGTTGCTGCTTCAGGTGTTGATACAGAGTTAGTTTTAACCTCTTCATCCGCAGTACGCTCAGTGCGTGGCTTAGAACGAGGGTTATTACGGCGACGCTGATTGTTGTTATTACGGCGACGATTATCGTTATTACGCGTATTGTCGCGCGTTTCTTGTTGCTGTTTTTGTGTTTCTTCTTTTTTCACTTCAACGGTTTCGCTGGCGAATAAAGATTTAAACCACTTACCAATTGCATCCAGTAAACCGCTTTGCGCTTTAGTTTCAGCAGGGGCAACAACGTTAGCAGGAGCCGCTTGTGGAGCTGGTGTTGCAGGCATTACAACGCCTTTTAACATTGGCTCTTCACGTACTGGTGCTACAGGCGACTTAGACATTTCAAATGCTTCAGGCTCTGGAGCAACAATTTGTCCATAGCTTACTGTTTCAATCGTTTCGTCTTTACGTAAGCGCATTACTTCGTAGTGTGGTGTTTCCATGTGTTGATTAGGAATGATCACTATGTCGCACTTATGTTGTTTTTCCATGCGATGAACACTACGGCGCTGTTCATTTAATAAATAAGCGGCAACAGCAACAGGCACTTGAGCATTAACTTGTGCAGTGTTGTCTTTAATTGCTTCTTCTTCAATTAAACGCAAAATAGACAGTGCAATTGATTCGTTAGAACGAATCGTACCTTGACCACTACAACGTGGACATGGGCCTTGGCTTGCTTCACCTAATGAAGGGCGCAGACGCTGACGCGACATTTCGAGTAAACCAAAACGTGAAATTTTACCAATTTGCACACGAGCACGATCAGGACGAACAGCGTCTTTTAGACGGTTTTCTACTTCACGCTGATGGCGTGGTGGTGTCATATCGATAAAATCGATAACAATTAAGCCACCTAAGTCGCGAAGACGTAATTGACGTGCAATTTCATCTGCTGCTTCTAAGTTAGTATTAAGTGCTGTTTCTTCAATATCGCCGCCTTTTGTTGCTTTAGACGAGTTAATATCGATAGAGGTTAATGCTTCTGTAGGATCAATTACAATTGAACCACCTGAAGGCAAGCGTACTTCACGCTGGAACGCAGACTCAATTTGGCTTTCAATTTGGTAATGCGTAAATAATGGCGTATCACCTTGATAAAGCTTAACACGGCTCATAAAGTCAGGGCGAAAACGTTCAATATGCGCTTTAGCTTCTTCAAAAACACGTGGTTTATCAATTAATATTTCGCCAATATCACGACGTAAATAGTCTCGAATTGCACGAAATATTACATTGCTTTCTTGGTGTATTAAAAACGGCGCTTTAGCACTGTCGGCTGCAACACCAATTGCTTCCCAATGAACAAGTAAGGCTTTTAAATCGTAGTTTAATTCTTCAAACGATTTGCCAACACCAGCAGTACGAACAATTAAGCCCATACCTTTAGGAAGTTCTAAACGACTAAGTGACTCTTTTAGTTCAGTACGCTCATCACCTTCAATGCGACGAGATATACCGCCAGCACGAGGATTATTAGGCATTAAAACTAAGTAGCTACCGGCAACGCTGATAAAGGTAGTAAGTGCTGCGCCTTTTTGGCCACGCTCTTCTTTATCTACTTGTACTATAACTTCTTGACCTTCTTTGATCACGTCACGAATATTCGGACGGCCATGGAAAGTATACCCAGCTGGGAAGTAAGTACGGGCAATTTCTTTTAAAGGAAGGAAACCATGACGATCAGCACCGTATTCAACAAATGCTGCTTCAAGAGATGGTTCAATGCGAGTGATTTTGCCTTTATAAATATTGGCTTTTTTCTGTTCGTGACCTGGGCTTTCTATATCTAAATCATATAGGCGCTGGCCGTCAACCAGTGCTACGCGCATTTCTTCTTGCTGCGTTGCATTGATTAGCATACGTTTCATATTGTTACTCTACTAGTTTGTGTCGCTGACATGACGCTGTTTTCACGTCTGTTCAGTTATTCCTATTTTTAGAATGTGCAGCCTCACGACTGGGTCTTTAATGGAACGGCTCTGTTTTTTGCGTACGCAGTATTTTTAAATGCAGGCAAACAATAGTGTATTTATTACTATTAAATTCATAGCAGGGCTAAAACTGTCGGCTTTTCAGCTACGTTACACGTTTTACCCAGAAGTTGGCCTGTCATACTAATCTTATTAAATGCCGTTCATATTTAGGCGCATAGGGCTCGTTAAGTAAGTGAGTAATACAATGTGATGTACTACTAAAATCCATTTTTGTGAGCAAAAATCGCTGCCAATGTTAATGACGACTTATTTATTAGATTTTTTTAGTTCTAAATAAGCTGCTGTACGGTACTACAATTGAGCAAGTGCTGAACGACGTTTTTACGTCGTCACTATCAGACAAATTATCTGTTCATTGCTTTTTCAATCGCATTAAAAATCAATTCATGTTCAAACTTAACTGGCAATATATTACGCGCATTGCCGCTAATTGATCGCACGTGTTGACTGGGTATGTATAAAAGCTTTGGAAAACTTAACTCGGATCTGTATGATCAATTACCCAGAATGTGCATCACGAATGTATTACTGCGTTAAAAAGCACCGTTGTTATTTGCAAATACTAAATATTTGCGCTGCTGATTATCCCACTATTATAACTGTGTTAGCAACTAAATTATTTTTCTTAAATTAGTGATTAGGCAATGTCAGAAAAAAACGACTTACAAGTAACTTATGTCACGATCAACGAAGACCATTTAGGTCAACGAATTGATAACTTTCTTATTACCCATTTAAAAGGGGTGCCTAAAAGCGCAATTTATAAACTTTTGCGTAAAGGTGAGGTGCGCGTTAATAAAAAACGCATTAAGCCGGTATATAAACTGCAGCTAGAAGATGTTCTTCGTATTGCGCCAATTAGGGTGGCAGAACGAGAAGAGTTTGTGCCTTCAAAACTTGATAAAGTAACACGCCTTGAAAATGATATTATATTTGAAGATAAATACCTGATTGTTATTAATAAACCATCGGGTATGGCGGTACATGGTGGCAGTGGCTTAAGTTATGGTTTAATTGAAGCGCTGCGAGTATTACGCCCAGAAGAGCGTAGTTTAGAGCTTGTGCATAGACTAGATCGCGATACGTCGGGGTGTTTATTAATTGCTAAGCGCCGTTCAGTACTGACTGCTTTACATGAGCAGTTACGTGAAAAAACCATGGAAAAAAACTATTGGGCGCTAGTTGATGGCCAATGGGACTCTAAAACTAAAAATGTTACCGAAGGGCTGCGTAAAAATACGCTTAAGTCTGGGGAGCGCGTAGTGCGTGTAGATAACACTGAAGGTAAACCCTCACATACCCGCTTTAAAGTGCTTGAGCGCTTTAACGAGTGCTCGTTAGTGCAGGCGTCACCGGTTACCGGGCGTACTCACCAAATACGTGTGCATACACAATGCAAAGGGCATCCCATTGCGTGTGATGATAAATATGGCGATGAAGAGTTTGATAATTCGATGCGTAAAACAGGGTTAAATCGTTTGTTTTTACATGCTCATGACTTAACTTTTTATCATCCTAAAAACGAAACAACTATGCGCGTAGAAGCACCGCTTGATAAAGCACTGGCTAATTGCCTAGTTAAATTGCGTGCTAATAAAACGTGATAGCAGTCAGTTCGCTCAAAAAGTACAAGCTGGTTATTTTTGATTGGGACGGCACAGTAATGGATTCAATAACTAAAATAGTTAATTGTATTTGCAGCAGTGCCGTTGCGTTAAATATAGAACCGCCAAGCAATGAAGCAACAAAAAGCATTATTGGTTTGTCGCTTGATAAAGCCATTGCGGTATTATTTCCGCTGCATAGAGCGCAGCACCAAGCGTTAATTAGTGGATATAAGCAGCATTACCAAACAGATACTACGGCTACACCATTATTTGCCGATGTAGAAAAAGTGCTATTAGCACTACAGCACAGTGGCATTATTTTAGCCGTGGCAACAGGTAAAGGGCGCGCAGGACTCGATCGTTTATTACACCAAAGTGAGTTAGGGCATTATTTTAGTGCAACGCGTAGTAGTGATGACGCAAGCTCTAAGCCATCGCCGGATATGTTGTTTCAATTATTAGCAGAGCTTGGCATAAGCGCCGATGAAGCGGTTATGATTGGCGATACAAAAATTGATATGGCAATGGCGCAAGCCGCGGGTATGGATAGCATAGGTGTCACTATGGGTGTACATAACGCAAAGCAACTTAGCGAGTTTAACCCGATTGCAACTGTTGATAGTTATCAGCAGTTGCAACAGTTATTGCTGCCTGAGCATTAACTAAGGGGGGTATTTGATTGCGCACTTAGCACATCAAGGCCAAACTCAGCTAATAATTGGCTGAGTTTGATCAGTGGTAAACCAATTAAACTGTTTGGATCGTCTCCAGTTAATTTTTCAAATAAACAAATCCCTAGGCCTTCACTTTTAAAACTGCCTGCGCAATTATAGGGCTGCTCAGCATCGCAATAAGCACTTATTTGCGCATCAGTGAGTGTTTTGAAAGTAACATTAAATGGTTCAATGCAGGTTTTACTCTCCCCAGATATAAGATCGTAAACGCACAGGCCAGTTAAAAATGTTACACTATGGCCGCTAAAAAGGGATAACTGCTTTACGGCATTGTGTTTATTATGAGGTTTACCTAAAATTTGCTCATTAAATACAGCAACCTGATCTGAGCCAATCACTAAGCCTTTACTAAAGTGTTTACTAGCTGCGCGGGCTTTTAATTCACTTAAACGCTTAACTAGTTGTGCAGGGGTTTCATTGTTTAATGCTGACTCGTCAACATTCGGTGAAAATGTATCGAATGGCAGATTGAATTTTTGTAATAAAGACTGCCTAAAGGGTGAGCTTGAGGCTAATATAAGTGGGTACTTCATAGATTGTTTTCCTAACCAAAATCAGATTGAGTTAGGATAAATCAGATCCGTGAGTAAAACACGTGAAAAACCACGTAAATATGGTTTTTTACTTTGACTAACCAACTAACTATCTATATGATGCAGCCCCTATGCAAAAGGTGAAAATTCCCATCACTCTTCATCCAGGCAAAGCAGCGCAACACCGTTTAAAGTATGACGGCATTGTACCGCTTGAGAAACTAACTCGTTTACGAGAAGTTGTGCAGGAAGAAGTAGGTGAAATAGCGGTAAAAATTCATTGCAAAAACGACGACCAAGGTTTTGTTGTGATTAGAGGCAATTTGTCCACACACGTAACTGTCACTTGTCAACGTTGTAATGGTGATTTAGGGTTGGATTTGGTGCAAGATTTTGTTTATTCACCAGTTGGTGATGAAACAGAATCAGACATTTTTCCAGAAGACTACGATGAAGTAGCGCTTGATGAAAATGGTGAAATTAACGTTTTTAATTTAATTGAAGACGAATTAATTTTAGCAGTTCCATTGGTCTCTACCCACAACGAAGCTTCATGCAGTTATTCAGCAAAGCCTGCCAGCTTTGGTGTTTTAAAGGCGGAAGATGAGAAACCTAATCCATTTGATATTTTGAAACAACTTAAGAAAGATTCTTAGGAGAAGACTATGGCTGTACAAAAAAGCAAAAAGTCTCGTGCAAGACGCGGCATGCGCCGTTCACACGATGCGATTAGTGGTCCAAGCTTAACTGTAGATCAAACATCTGGTGAGACTCATCGTCGCCACCATGTGACTGCAGATGGTTACTACAAAGGCGTTCAAGTAATTTCTAAATAAGAGATTTCTTTATGCTGAATAATCTAACCATAGCGTTAGATATGATGGGGGGCGATTACGGCCCCCGTTCATCTATCCCCGCTGCCGTTAACGCGGTAAATGCTCATGCTAATTTAACGCTAATTTTATGCGGTAATGAGCAAGTCATATCAAAACAACTCGAATCACTCGATTCACTAGCACACCCTCGACTTATTATTCGCCACTGTAGCGAAGTTGTTACAAATGCATGTAAGCCCGGTGTTGCTGTACGCTCCAAAAAAGATTCATCTATGCGCGTTGCCCTTAACTTAGTTAAATCGGGCGAGGCTCAAGCATGCGTAAGTTCAGGTAATACTGGCGCGTTATTCTTTATGGCACATTACGTGTTAAAAATGCTTCCTGGTGTAAAACGTCCAGCACTTATTTCTGCGGTACCTACAGAGCGAAAAAACCCTGTTTATTTACTCGATCTGGGTGCTAACGTACATTGCGATGCGCAAACCTTGTATCAATTTGGCATTATGGGGTCGGTAGTCGCAGGACAAGCACTTGGCTGCGATAATCCCAAAGTAAGTTTATTAAATATTGGCTCTGAAGATATCAAAGGCCATGAAGATATTAAGCAAGCTGCACAATTAATGCAGCAAAGCCCTTTAATCAACTATATTGGTTACAGTGAAGGTAGCGATATATTTACCGGAAAAGCCGATGTTATTGTATGCGAAGGCTTTGTGGGTAATGTGGCGCTTAAAACCTGTGAAGGGATTGCAAAACTTATAATGAATAAGTTTACCGCCGCGCTTGAAAAGCACCTCGTATATAAATGCATGGCGTTTATGCTGAGTCCTATAATAAAAAAACTCTATAAAAGGGTGAACCCCGACCAGTATAACGGTGCAAGTCTGGTAGGATTGCGCGGTATTGTGGTTAAAAGCCATGGAAATGCCTCAGCTAAAGCATTTCAAGCAGCAATTGATGAAGCGGTAAAGGAGGTTGAACGTCAACTTCCTGACAAAATAGCCGCAATTTTTGAAAAAATACATTCTAAAGACACGGTGAACGAGTAGTAATTGAGTTGCCGTGTTTATAACATTATTTATTTGTTTAATTAAAAAGAGCAAAATATGGCACAACAAATTGCAATTCTATTTCCAGGTCAAGGCTCACAAAGTGTTGGCATGTTAACTGAGTTACTCCAAAGCTCAGACATTGTTAAAGCAACTTTTAGCGAAGCGTCAGCGGCGTTAGGATATGACCTAGCAGAACTGGTTCTTAATGGCCCAGAAGAAAAGCTAAATCAAACTCACCGCACTCAACCTGCATTATTAACAGCCAGTGTTGCTATTTACCGTGACTGGTTAGCAGCTAACCCTGATGCAGATGTTGTTATGGCTGGACACAGCTTAGGTGAGTACTCAGCATTAGTATGCAGCGAAGTAATAAGCTTGAGTGAAGCGGTAAAGCTAGTAGAAAACCGTGGTTTATATATGCAAGAAGCCGTACCTGCAGGTGTGGGTTCAATGGCTGCTATTATTGGCTTAGGCGACGATGAAACCAAAGCGGCTTGCGCCGCTGCAGCGCAGGGTGAAGTGGTTTCTCCGGTAAATTATAATTCTCCTGGGCAAGTTGTTATTGCAGGCCATAAAGCGGCTGTAGATCGCGCTTCTCAAGCGTGTAAAGATGCAGGTGCAAAACGTGCATTGCCACTTGCTGTTAGCGTACCATCGCATTGTGAGCTAATGAAGCCGGCCGCTGAAAAGCTAGCTATTGATTTAGCTGCGTTAACATTTAACGCGCCTAAATGCGCTGTTATTAATAATGTTGATGTAAAAGCTGAAACGTCAGCTGATGCAATTAAAGACGCATTAGTACGCCAGTTATACAGCCCAGTACGCTGGACTGAAACAGTACAAGCATTAGTTGCACAAGGTGTAACGCAAAGCTACGAATTTGGCCCAGGCAAAGTATTAACTGGCCTTGCAAAACGAATTGATAAAGCAATGATCTGTGGTTCAGTTAACGACTGTGCCTCAATTGATGCTGCAAAATAAGAGTATAAAATATGACTAATTTATTTTCATTAGCGGGCAAAGTTGTCCTGATCACGGGCGCTAGCCGTGGTATTGGTAAAGCCATTGCAACTACTTTAGTTGCCCAAGGCGCAAAAGTAGCGGGTACGGCAACCAGTGAGTCGGGCGCTGCTAAAATTAGCGAGTATTTAGGTGAAAGCGGTAAAGGCTATGCGTTAAACGTAACTGATCCTGCATCTATTGAGGCGACATTGGCGGCGATTAAAGCTGATTTTGGCGATGTTGACGTATTGGTAAATAATGCCGGCATCACTCGCGATAATTTATTAATGCGCATGAAAGAAAGTGAGTGGGATGATATTATCGACACTAACTTAAGTTCTATATTCCGTTTATCTAAGGCAGTATTACGCCCAATGATGAAGAAAAAGAACGGTCGTATTATCAATATTGGCTCAGTAGTGGGCACTATGGGTAATGCTGGGCAAGCTAACTATGCAGCGGCTAAAGCCGGTGTTATTGGCTTTTCTAAGTCACTAGCACGCGAAGTAGCGTCGCGTGGTATTACGGTAAACGTAGTTGCGCCTGGTTTTATTCAAACCGATATGACCGATGGTCTTACGGATGAGCAAAAAGCAGCCACACTGGCAAATGTACCAGCAGGGCGTTTAGGGCAACCAGATGAAATTGCTGCTGCTGTATGTTACCTAGCGTCAGATGCGGCTGCGTATGTATCGGGTGAAACTTTGCATGTAAATGGTGCGATGTACATGGTTTAATAGCCTATGTGCAAAGAAAGTAATTAAATATAAGTAATTAAATTGCCAAAAAAGATTGAATTATTGGCAATCTTGCTTTAAACATACTTGAAATCGTGGTTAAAATAAGCGATAAAAGACGAAACGTACACTCAAGAGGTTTGACCAGACAATTATTTATGGTCAAAAGATTGAATCAGAGAATTATGCGACGTAAACTACGCCGCAATCTGAAAATAACGCATTGGCGTTTTTAATAAAGGAAAGAAGAATGAGCGATATCCAAGAACGCGTAAAGAAAATTATCATCGAACAACTAGGTGTTAAAGAAGAAGAAGTGAAGAATGAATCTTCTTTCGTAGATGACTTAGGTGCAGATTCTCTTGATACAGTTGAATTAGTAATGGCTCTTGAAGAAGAGTTTGATACTGAGATCCCTGATGAAGAAGCTGAAAAAATCACTACAGTACAATCTGCTATCGATTACGTTACAGCTCACGCTGAGTAATTAATCGCATATTAAGGGCAGCATTCGCTGCCCTTAATCTCTATATCCAAACCACTTCAAAGTATATGATTCAAAGCAAAGCTAAACATCAATCTAATTTACACTGATTTTATTGGTATTATGCGTTTTAAATCTAATTTGAGACGAGTACTTTGAAGTTGCTTGGGTATTATTATCCCCTTATAAAACACCTTATTGGAGGCAAACCGTGGCTAAACGTCGAGTTGTCGTAACTGGCTTAGGAATGTTGACGCCGCTAGGTAATGATGTGCAATCAACCTGGCAGGGCTTATTAGATGGCAAAAGTGGTATTCAAACTATCACACACTTTGATACATCAAAATTTGGTACGCATTTCGCGGGTCTAATCAATGATTTTGATGCATCGGCTTATATGCCAGCAAAAGATGCTAAAAAAATGGATTTATTTATTCAATACGGCATTGCCGCGGGGATCCAAGCATTTAAAGATTCAGGCCTTGAAGTAACTGAACAAAACGCGACGCGTATTGGCGTAGCAGTGGGTTCAGGTATTGGTGGTTTAACGCTTATTGAAGAAAACCATATAAAACTACTTAATAGTGGACCGCGTAAGTTATCCCCATTTTATGTACCTTCTACCATTATTAATATGATTTCTGGTCATTTATCAATAATGAATGGACTACGTGGCCCTAATATTTCTATTGTTACAGCCTGTACTACGGGTTTGCATAATATTGGCCATGCTGCTCGTATGATAGCGTATGGCGATGCAGATGCTATGGTAGCTGGCGGTGCTGAAAAAGCCTGTACACCAATTGGTATGGGGGGCTTTAATGCTGCTCGTGCACTTTCAACACGCAACGATGATCCACAAGCGGCTTCGCGTCCTTGGGATAAAGACCGCGATGGTTTTGTATTATCAGATGGTGCGGGTGTTGTGGTTGTTGAAGAATACGAACACGCAAAAGCACGTGGTGCAAAAATTTACGCAGAACTAGTTGGTTTTGGTATGAGTGGTGATGCATTTCATATGACTTCACCACCAGAAGATGGTGCAGGCGCAGCATTAGCGATGGAAAATGCGCTAAACGATGCGCAAGTAAATGCGGACCAAATTGGTTACATTAACGCACATGGTACATCGACTCATGCAGGCGACAAAGCAGAAACCTCGGCCGTTAAAAGTGTTTTTGGCAGTGCAGCAAAAGACGTAATGGTGAGTTCATCTAAATCTATGATGGGTCACTTATTAGGTGCTGCTGGTTCGGTTGAGTCGATTATTTCAATATTGTCGTTAACCGATCAAAAAGTTACCCCAACAATTAATCTTGATAACCCAGATGAAGGGTGCGATTTAGACTATGTACCGCACACTGCCCGAGATGCAAAATTAGAGTTTGCACTATGTAACTCGTTTGGCTTTGGTGGTACTAATGGCTCGTTACTGTTTAAAAAGGTATAATCTTTTTTAACAACAGACCAGACTATAAGAGCTCAGTTGTTTAACTGGGCTTTTTTTATATGCAAAAAACACAAAAAAACACACAAACTATTATTACAACAGTTAAAAACAGCACTATAAGCGCGTACGATCGTGGCTTAAATTATGGTGATGGCTTTTTTACAACTGCAAAAGTAGTAAATGGGCAAGTAGAGCATTGGTCACATCATAAAGCACGTTTAATTGAATGTGCTGCACGACTTGGTTTTCCATTAGTAGATATTGCTGAACTTGAAGCTCACATAGCTAAAAGTATAGCGGAGCATACGTTGTGTGTGCTTAAAATTGTAATAACGCGAGGCGAAGGAGGGCGCGGTTATGGTTTGCCGCAAACCTGTAATGTAACCGTGTTATTGACTGTTTTAGAGTATCCTCAAAATTACAGCAGACTGGCAAATGAGGGTATAAGCCTTAACATCAGCCCCATTAAACTAGCCGCACAACCCTTGCTTGCAGGGCTCAAAACACTAAACCGCCTTGAACAAGTATTAATAAAAAAAGCGCTGCAAACGCAACCTTGTGACGATGTGCTTGTACTTGATTATAACAACAATGTGATAGAAGCCTCTGCAGCAAATATTATTGCTATTAAGCAAAATAAATTATTTACCCCAAGCCTTAATGAGTGCGGGATAAAGGGGGTTTATCTACAATCATTATGTGATAAATTAGCCGTTGATTTTAAGTGCGTAAGTATTGCAGACTTGCTTGAAGCAGATGCGGTTTTTATCTGTAATAGCTTAATGGGCGTAGTGCCTATTAATCGTCTTGAGCAGCGTAGCTTTGATATTGTGCATAGCCAGTTATTATTAAATAAATTATTAGCCAAGGAGGCTAAGTGTTAAAAGTTACTTTATCGGTATTATTATTAGCTATAATTACCAGTGTTTTTGGTTATCAGCAATTACAAGCAACGCTCCATAGCCCATTAAAAGTAGCGAATAACACCCAATTTGAAGTGAAAAAAGGTACTGGCTTTAATCAGTTATGTAAGCAATGGCAAGCCAATAACTGGGTAGAAAACTGCTGGCGTTACCAATTACTTGCTAAACTAGACCCAACACTCACAGATTTAAAAACGGGGCTTTACGCACTTAATAGTGATAGTGTTATTAGCAATATAAAAAAAATAAATAATGGCCAACAAGTTAGCTTTAGTTTTACAATTATTGAAGGCCAAGCGCTGCGCGAAGTATTAGCCGCTATTAAAAATGCCAATAACTTAAAAAATGATTTAAAAGAGCAGCAACTAAGTCAGCAAATACTTGGCAGTGATATGCACTTAGAAGGCTGGTTATTTCCCGAAACCTATCACTATCATAATAACGACACAATTAGCAGTGTGCTAAAACGCGCCGCCCAAAAAATGCAGCAAACCCTTGATACTGCTTGGCAGCAGCGTGCACAAAATTTACCCTATAAAACAGCGTACGAAGCACTGATAATGGCCTCCATTATTGAAAAAGAAACGGGCCTTGCCAGTGAGCGGCCATTAATCGCCTCTGCATTTGTAAACAGACTAAATACTAATATGCGTCTACAAACAGATCCAACCGTAATTTACGGCATTGGGGAGAGCTTTGACGGCGATATTAAACGCAAAGACTTGCGTAACTACACGCCCTATAACACCTATCGTATTAATGGCCTGCCGCCAACACCCATTGCCATGCCATCAAAGGCAGCTATTTTAGCCGCGGTTAATCCACCCACAACTGAGTATGTTTACTTTGTTTCAAAAGGTGATGGCAGTCATCAATTTTCAACCACATTGAAGCAACACAATGCGGCAGTTAAAACGTATATATTAAACAAAAAGAACTAATTTTTTATGAAACCTAAATTTATAGTAATCGAAGGGTTAGAAGGGGCCGGTAAATCTACCGCTATTGCTTTGTGCCAGTCGTTTTTAAACAGCAAAAAAATTGATTTTATTAATGTGCGTGAACCCGGTGGTACGCCGCTTGCTGAGTCGTTACGTACATTAGTAAAAGCACAACATGACGAAGAAATAGCGTTCGAAACTGAGTTATTAATTATGTACGCTGCACGCTCGCAGCTAATGCATAATGTTATTAACCCAGCACTTGAGCAAGGGCAATGGGTACTTGCCGATCGTCATGACTTGTCATCGCAGGCGTATCAGGGTGGTGGGCGTGGTATTAGTGCTAATACACTTGCATCACTTTCTTCCATGGTATTAAAAGGGCTAAAACCCGATTTAACCATTTACTTAGATATTGATCCGGTTATTGGCCTTGAACGCGCTAAAGGTCGAGGCGAATTAGATAGAATAGAACAAGAAGCGATTGAGTTTTTTCAGCGTACACGGATGCGTTATTTAGAACTTGCTAATGACGACAACTCCATTAAAACTGTTGACGCAAACCAAAGCATTGAGCACGTACATCGTGATATAACGAATGTATTACGCACATTTTTTGCAGAGCAAAAATAATATGAGACTGCCTTGGCTACACGATATAGAGCAACGCTTAACACAAAGTTTTAAAGCACAGCGCTTTCATCATGCGCAGTTGTTTAGTGGTCCTATTGGTGTTGGCAAGTTTGCTTTTGCAAACCAGTTAGCAAATGCATTGTTGTGCAACAATATAGCCGAGCAAGTTGCGGCAAAAAAAAGTGTATTATCAGCTTGTGGACAGTGTAAAAGTTGTTTATTAATAAAGGCAGGTACTCACCCTGATAAGCGCTTAACGCAAGTTGATGGGCAGAGTATTGGCGTAGACGATATACGTGGTATTAGTGATTTTATGCATCATTCGGCAGCGCAAAATGGTAATAAAGTCGCTATTATCGAAAACTGCGAAAAAATGACTACCGCTGCTGCAAATGCGTTATTAAAAACGCTAGAAGAGCCAAGTCAAAGCCGGTTTTTAATTCTCACAACCAGTCAAGCTACACAATTGCCAGCCACTGTTTTAAGTCGCTGTGCAAAAACGGATGTAAAAGTAACAAACTTAGCACTTGCTCAGCAATGGTTAGAATCGCTAGAAATAACTAATTACACCTGGTTGCCGCTGTTTTACAGCCAACCACTGCAAGTTAAATACTGGCAAGAGCAAAATCAGCTAAAAAATATAAATACACTTTATAAATTTGCAACTGAGTTTAAACAAAGTCATAATTTTACTGAGTTAATAGCAATAATAAATAAACAGCCTGAGCTTATTCGTATATTTACGTTGTTTTTAAGCGAGCAATTAAAACAACAGCTTATGCAAGGCATGAGCTTTGACGCTTATCAAAATGTGCAACATGCTCTAAACGAGTTTTTACAAAATAATACCAAAATACTCGGGCTAAATTTACCGCTAGCAGTATCGAGATTAGCGTCCGTACTGCGAAATAATTAAAGGACTGAGCATGCAAGAGCTATTAGTAGATATAGACGATTTAGATGAATTATATTGCTGTTATATGCCTTATTTAAAAAAAGGTGGCTTATTTGTACGCACTAATATGCGTTACGAAGTAGGGCATTCACTCGCTTTACGAGTTACCCTTCCAGATGCGTTAGAGGATGACGTTGTGACCGGGAAAGTGTCGTGGATCACACCACAAGGAGCGCAAAGCTCTAACCCGCCTGGCATAGGTATTAGTTTTTTAGATGATAAAACAAACCTAAACGCCAAGATCGAAAAACTACTGGGGACTATGTTAAACTCCGGTAATCCAACTTATACCATGTAAAGTAGTACCATGATTGTAGATTCTCATTGCCATTTAGACCGCCTTGATTTTGATAAGCTCGATTTAAACCTTGACCAAGTGCTTGATAAAGCGCGTGCAAAAAAGGTTGAACACTTTTTATGTGTAAGCGTAACACTTGATCAATTCCCGAATATGCTTGATAAAATTAAGCATTATGATGATGTGTCAGCTTCGTGTGGCGTACATCCACTTGATCAAAAAGATGCGCTTAATAAGCAACAATTAATCGATTTAGCGTCGCACGATAAAGTCGTCGCCATTGGTGAAACAGGACTTGATTACTACTACGCAAAAGACACGCATGCCGTACAACAGGCAAGCTTTGTTGGTCATATAGAAGTAGCAAATCAACTACAAAAGCCATTAATTATTCATACTCGTGACGCTCGTAGCGATACCATTAATTTAATGAAACAGCATAACGCCGAAAATTGCGGTGGTGTACTACATTGTTTTACTGAAGATTGGGATATGGCTAAAAAAGCCATTGATATGGGCTTTTATATTTCGATTTCGGGCATTGTTACCTTCAAAAATGCCGTAGAGTTAAAAGAAGTGGTAAAACAAATACCGCTCGATCGCTTGTTAATAGAAACCGACTCTCCATATTTAGCACCAGTACCGTATCGCGGAAAAACTAATCAGCCAGCATATGTAGAAGATGTGGCTTATTACATTAGTGAATTAAAGGGAATTAGCTTTAACGAGCTGGCAAAAGCGACTACAGAGAACTTTTACTCTTTATTTAAATTAGCAGCCAAAGGCTAAATACATGAAAACTCACACGGCGCAACTTCCTATTTTATTAATGGGGCCTATGGTGCGCCGTGCAGAGCAAACCAGTGTATGCATTCAGTTTGCTACCTCTAAGCCTGTAAACTGTCGCATTGAACTGTTAAATTATGAATGTTACAGCGATCAGCACAGCGTTTCTCTCGGCGAGCACTTATATCTGCATTTCGTCATTATAAAGCCAATAAATCATAAGTTTCCTACTGACAGCTTATTAAGCTACGAACTTATAGTTGACGATACTCCAATTGATTTATCGCCTTGGTGCTATAGCAATCAAGCAACACCTGCATTTGTAATTCCCAATAAACTCAGTGATATTTTGCACGGATCATGTCGTAATGCACATCATCCCGCAAAAGACAGTTTAGTCTGTGCAAGTCATTGGCAAAATACTCAGCGCGGTAATAACAACCAAGGTGCACAATTGCTATTACTGAGCGGTGATCAGGTTTATGCCGATGACGTAGCAGGACCTATGTTATTAGCCATTCATCAGTTAATTGAAGCCTTAGGTATTTATAAAGAGCAACCACTTACAGTTGAGCTACCGAACGATATAAATGAGCAGCTTTATAATCGCCATTTGTTCTTACCAAAAACACCTTGGCAAAAACGCTCAAAGTTAGGTGTTAGTTACTGGCTGAAAAAAGATGAACCTCACTTTTCAAGTGTAAAAGCCCACAATCACCTTATTCACTTTGAAGAATATATAGCACTTTATTTATTAAATTTTAGTGCTGCCGCTTGGCAGTGTGTAGATATACAAAGCACAACGTATGCAGGTCAAAACGAGCAAAACAAGACTATTTTTAACGCCGAAAAATCAGCACTGATTGATTATACAAAAGGATTGAGTGATGTAGAGCGGTTGTTTGCCAATGTATCTACATTAATGATATTTGACGATCATGATGTAACCGATGACTGGAACCTGACAGCTGGATGGGAGCAAGCGATTAGTCAAAACCCAGTGAGTAAACGTATTGTAAGCAATGGTTTAATTAGTTACTGGTTGTTTCAAGGGATGGGAAATGATGCGCTCACTAAAACGGGCACATTAATCACTGCGTTTAAGCACAGCTTAGCGAGTAGTAATATTTGGCAATTTAAAACATTTGATAAAACACTAACAGAATTTAGTCATTGGCATTATGAACTGACAACGGTTCCTAAAGTGGTGGTGCTCGACACTCGCACACATCGTTGGCGTAATGAGCAAAATTTTAATGAGCCCTCTGGTCTACTTGATTGGGAGCGACTTACTGATCTTGAGCAGAGCTTATTGAGCCATGATCAAGTTATTATTGTATCGCCCGCGCCAGTATTTGGCGTTAAATCGATTGAAGCTATTCAAGCGCTATTTAATATGTGCGGCCAACCGCTCACGGTAGACGTAGAGAACTGGATGGCTCACGAAGGCTCGGCAAGAAAATTGCTCGATACTTTTAGAAGAGACGATACCCCAAACGAAACGCTAATTTTATCTGGTGATGTACATTATTCCTTTTGTTTTTCGGTGCAAAAACGTTTTGGCGATCATCCTAATAGAGTGTGGCAGCTGACTGCCAGTGGTATAAAAAATGAATTTCCGCGTAAATTAATAAATATACTCGATAAACTCGATTCAATTTTATATAGCCCGAAAAGTCCGCTGAATTTCTTTACTAAACGTTGGCATATGGAGGTTGATAAACACCAAACCAAAGGCGATGGGCAAAAGTATTTAGTGAGCGATTCAGCTATTAGCTTAATAACGCTAGAGCAAGGTAATTTGGCCCGCTATCAGCTTATTCATGGCGACGGTCACTTAACTGAGTTTGATTTAGCACAGCGCTAGTCGGCTTGATTACGTCTTTTTTTTATAGTTTTAGGCGCAGGTAATTTATTAGTTAAAATAGCTAAGCATAAAATAGCCATAAACAGCATTGAATTAGCGCCTGCTTGCAGCGAATAGTCGACTAAAGAATGCAGTAGCATAGTAATAATAGCTACTGCACAGCCAAATGCTACTCCTTGATAAAGTGCGGTTTTGCGTTGGCGCATGGTCGCAATACAGAGCCATAAACAATAAAGTATCAGCAAACCAAGTGCTAATGTTGCCGGTATACCTAGCTCCACAGCAAATTGTATATAATCGTTATGCGCATTATCGTAGTAGCCAGAAAAGGGCTCTGATTGATACGCAGGGAAAGCAGTGTAAAAAGTACCCCCACCTGATCCCAGCAATGGTTTATCTAATATAAGTGGTATAGAGTCGCGTACCACTTCGTCACGCGTTTCTGAGTGTATACTGGTTTCGCTAATACGCTGTTTTACTTTTTCAACGTCAAATATTGCACCAATAATAATTAAATCGATAATAAAAAAGCTAATAATAAGGTGTTTAAACGCTTTGGGCTTTTGTCTGTAAATAAATAAAGCCAATAAGCTCATAACCATTAAAGCGATAAAAAATGCCGAGTTACCCATGCGGCTGCGAGTTAATATTAAGGCAACAATAATAATAATTAATGATACGCGTAATACAATTTTAGAGCTTAATAATATACCAGCCCAGTCACGTAATGTTTGTGCGAGTGATTGTGTATTGTCGTTAGCAGAGCGTTTTAACTCACTGATCAACACACCTATGCCTAAGCATAAGCACAGCGCTAAATAGTTGGCTAAAAAGTTAGAATAAGTAAAAGTACCAATAGCACGATCGGTATGTTTATAACTAAATAATGGGCTAATAATATCGGGTGATAAGCTTAAATAACTTGCATATAAGGCCTGAAAAACCCCAGCAAAAATAACAGTGTAAACTAGTTTTTTAATTCGTAGGGAGTGGTTACAGTAAATAAAAATTAACCAGCAAAATAATAGCATAAACCAGGTTTTAATTAACATTTGCTGAGTTTGAAACGGATCAACACTTATACTAAATAGCTGTATTGTGCAAACTAAAACAACAACGCCAAGAGCAATAAATATAGGCCAAGAGTATAAAGGAGGATAAAGCAGTTGTTTATTTTTAATAGCACTATTAAATAAATGCAATAAAAACGTAAAGCTAATCAGCACGCCTATAGCTAATATTGCCCATGGGCGGTAACTGCCAAGGGGTAGGGGGAGTAAAAAAATAATTAAACATATAACAAAAAATATAAAGCGATTCACAGCCCACAGCCATCTCAAAATATAAACGCAGCGCTAAGGCTGCATTTATATTTAATAAAGTTAGTTACCAACTTCAGATATACCAGCATCACCACCAGTACCACCCGATCCAGGAGGTGTAGGCAATACAGGTAAGCTAATAGGAGGATTAGGTTGTGCTTGGATAGGGCCTGCTGCCGTGGCTTGTGAAGCAATAGTAGCATCTATGCCCGCATTAATTGCAGCAAGTGTAATAGTGTCTGAATCTACTCCGTATGCAGAAAGTGCGGCTAATAAAGTAGCAACCATAGGGCTGTCTACACCAAAAGCAGCAATAACGGCAGTAATCATTTGATCAACCTGAGCGTTACTACAATTGCCTCGTGGCAAGGTTTTGTCTAGTTGGTTTTTTATATTATTTTTACAAATAATTTTAATGGCGGCAACTAAGTCTTGTTGTAGTTGCTCAGGAGATACATTTATTGGTGCATTACTTAAAATCGAAATCAAGTTGTCTATTCCTGCAGACTGAACAGATTTTGATGTATTAGTTTGTGCGTAAGTTTGCGGTACATAAAATACACACAGCCCTACTATTAGTCCAAATAAGATAATTGATTTCATGATCGACCCTTGTTTAAAAAATAGGCTACTTACAAAATTCTAATACATTTGGATGAAAAGTAAACTTTTTATTTGTGTTTTCATCAATAATGTTGATTACTTGTGAGGCGGAGCAAATTAAATTCCCTTGAACACCATCACAACCTAAGCTTTCGAGTATGTTTAATGTTTCGGGCTTTTCAATTAAACACGCTAAGACTTTAATGCCAAAGCCATGACAAATATTATTTACAGTTTGAATATAAAAGCGACTTTGCGGATTATCAATTAAATCTTGGATGTAGCTACCGTCAATTTTCACATACTCAATATCAAGACCATGTAAATACTTAAAAGAGGTTAAACTGGTGCCAAAGTGCTCTACACACACACTAATACCAACCTCTTTTATCGCATCAATATGAAGTGCAGCAACGCGTATATTACTTAGTAAGCTCAATTCATGTAGCTCAAAAATAAGATTGTTTTTGAGGCAGGGGTAGTGTTGAGAAAACGCACCTAGCCATTGTATAAACTCCGGTGAATATAACGAGGACTTACTTATATTTAATGCGAATTTATCCTCTGGATATTGCATTTTAATATTAATAAAATCACGGATTAATTTTTTATCCAGTTCTTCTGTCAAATTTAACTTTTCGGCCATAGCGAATAAGTGACTATTGTTTATTTTTTCATTGTTATAGATAAAGTGCGCAAATACTTCAAAGTAGCACTGTGTAAACTCGGTATTACTTTTTTTCACAGGCTGTACTGAAAAGCTCACTTCCCCAGAGTTAATTATGCTCTGAATTATTTTTTGCCACTCTTCAACACTGAAGACTATTTTATTATCAATGTTAGCGTCAATCGTACTTTCTCCAATAGTACATTTGGTATCTAATGACGAAAGTAAATGACTCAGTGTTAAGCTTTTTTCAACATTTATAGAAGCTAAGCGTGCATAACCATTATTATGTGAGCTGTGCTGTTTTTGGCTAAACAGGTCAATAAGGTTAGCGTGTAAATTATACAAAAAAGTAATATCGTATGGCGCAATAAAAACAAAAGTACTGCCATTTATTCGGCATAACCTATAATTATTTAGTTCAGCTAAAGAGAGTTTTAACATTTTAGCAACGTCAGTCACATACTCATCACCCTTTTGATAGCTAAGTGTTCGATTAATGTTTACTAGCGAGGGAAGTGTGACCATTGTTGCTGTCATTGGACGCTCAGAGGTAATGGAGTGGGTAACGGCGTTAAAATAGTTTTCAAAAGATTTGCGATTACCTAATCCTGTTAGTGGATCACTATACACGGCGTTTGTTAGCGCTTGGGTTTGTTTAGCTAAAGAGTCGAATGTACTTTGCAAATTAAGCACCATATTATTAATTGCTTTGGTTACTATGCGCAATTCGTGGGCTAACGGCACTTTATTATTGAGTGTAAAGCGTTTGCGAGTAACAAGCAGTGCTTGCTTCTCAACTGCTTTTAAAGGTTTGAATATTGTTTGTAAAATAAAATAAGTGATCAGCAGTGAAGCAATTAATAATATGAGCGAACTATAAAAGCTACGCTTTGTGTGCAGCCATAAAGTTAAATATGACTCTCCTAAATGGCTGGTAACTTCAAGTGTACCAGCAATGATCCAACCCGTATTTATTTCAGATTGCATTGTAGGCGCGCTTAATTTTACAGTGTTTGTAAACCAATGAGGCACAGAATCTACATGGGTAGGGTTTTCTAATGAGAATAGCGTTTCATGTTTCGTATTAATAAAGCGTATTTTACTATAATAACCAGAATCAAATATTGCGGTTGCCATAGTTTGCCCTATTATGAGTCCATCTGTATCCAAATAAGGGGAGATAGAAAGTCCTAGGCTTGTAGCTGTGTCTTTTGCATGGCTTGCCATTTGTGTTTGTAAATAGTCTCGGGTTGTATCTACATCAATAATAATTCTTACAAAAAAAGATAAAATGGAAATACAAATTATTAGCCCGTAGATCTGTATTTTAAGACTCATACCTTGTTTAAAAGGGTGATACATTATTTTCATCTCCTGTATCAATTCCATTTACGAGTGCAAGCTCACCTTTTTCAATTCTTTTTAGCATAGTATCCCAAGCCGACACACCGCTACTATTTTTAACTTTATTACCAAGCCCTTTTGCTTTGGCTAACCATAAACCTTGGCCATTAAAACTGTATATAGGTGTTAAATCGTGACGTTTATTTGCGGGGAGTAACTGGGTATTAAAGTTACCCAAAACAAAAGGAATTTGGTCTGCTTCAGGAAAGTATATCAGTACCATGTGGGGCTGATTAATGGTGTGTTGACGCACATACATAAACCTTATTTTTTCTTCAGGAATACCAAGCGCAATTAAAGTAAAGTATTTAGCTATAACGTAATCCTCACAATCCCCCATACCTACACCCAAGCTTTCTATTGGTGTAGCCCAATAATCATTTTTATTCCAAAGCTCATTATCTGTTTTGTATTTTATATGTTCATTAAAAAAATTATTAACCAGATGTACCTGCCGCCATTCATTCTTATCAATCGATGCATCAATAAACCTAAGCCATTGCTTTATGCGATTATGTCCATCTTTACCATAATGTTGTTTTGCACGTTCAATTATTTCGCTATTACGCAAGTAATTGATTGTGTCTTGTGAGTAAACATAAAAAGATAACAAGATAACAATGCAGCACCCCAAACGCACAAGTAGTTCCTTAAAATTTAGATGCGACACTTATTATATTATTAGCATTAAAACCGAAACTAGCAATAAAGTAGGTTAAATAAGTTTTAATGAAACAATTTGTTAGCATTGACTAATTAAAAGGTGTGGTTTAATGTTTATTGAATTGCGTTGTTTTGTACTTTAAATGTACGTAATCGCGATTAGTGACCACAACATATGCGTTAAAAGTTTTAAAGATTGCTCGTTGGATATAATAAAAATTGGCACTAAATTTTGACTTTATTAAATTGTATGGCAATTGATATAAAGTGCTATGTAGCAAATACACTACATTGTTAAGTTATACCATTGATAAACCATATATATTAATTACTTAAAGCTTAAGTAATACATGAGAGGCTCAATATTAAACACAATCTCGGTGCACATGAAAATACAATGTTTATGAGTTTTTTGAGATCTGTTTTACTAAGTAAATTAAAAGTTTAATCTTATAAGTTGATCTATTATAAGATGAATTGTTCTATTTTAAACCAAGTGAGTTTGATGGTAGCTCCAATTTTGGAGTTAGAAAAATTATTTTACGTTTAGTAAATTTAAGAGAGTCAACGGATGGGTTTATTTTTGAAACTGTTGAAAAATAAATTAAAGGTATTGATACCTGACTCTATATATATTCGATATGAATATTTAAAGCTTCACCGTAAATTTTATTCAAAAAAGAAAGTGCTTACTTTTAGCGATAGGATTTTCTCGTGGAAACTTAGTAAGAAACTAACTGATTTTTCTATTTTTGTGGATAAATATAAAGTTAGAGCATTTGTCGCTGATAAGTGCGGTGAAAAATACCTTCCAACCTTACTAAAAACTTGTACCGTAGCTGAAGATTTTAATTTAACCGAAATGCCAGATAAATTTGTCATAAAACTAAATAACGGTAGTGGCTATAATCTTGTTATCAATAATAAAAATGATCATTGTAATGCTGAAATTCGCCAATTAATTACACAATGGCTAAAGTCTGATTTTTATGCAATAAGTAAAGAAAAACAGTATAAAAACGTTGAGCAGCTAGTTATTTGTGAAGAGTTTATTGAATCAACAGATGGCCTAAAAGACTATAAATTTTATTGTATAGAGGGCGTAATTGAATTTGTGCAGGTAATTTCACAAAGGACAAGCAATAAGCAAACGCACAACTACTATTCAAGGTTATGGCAACCACTTCCAATCTTAAGGGCTGGATGTGATATTGGAGAAGTTGAACTCAAACCAAAAAATTTTGCAGAGGCAGTTGTAATTGTAGAAGCATTGAGTAGCTCATTTTCTTTTGTAAGAGTTGATCTCTATATTCAAGATAAAATATATTTTGGTGAATTAACGTTTACTCCTGGGAATGGGTACATTAAATTCTTGCCTGAAAAGTTTGATAGGGAGTTAGCAAGTAAAATGAAATTAGCTTTTAAAAACAATGGTTAATAAATTAAGAGAATAAGTATATTTAATAAATGGTTCACGCTTTTACTTTAAGGGAGTGAAGATGAAAATAAAAAAAATTCTCAGCCTAGAAACACTCAGAGGGTGGGCTTGTTTATTATTAGTACTTAATCACTTAATAGGTGAACCAAATATATCAGGTTTAAAGTTACCCGAAAATAACGACTTTTATTTTTTTAACTTAATGTTAGAAAATGTCAGAATGCCATTATTTGCATTTTTAGGCGGCGTTATTTTCTCTTTTAGAGGAGTGACATCAGAGCAATTTTTTTCTATGTTAAAAGGAAAGTACTTTAGACTAATCATTCCTCTAATTTTTGTAGGCCCAATTTATCTATTTATTCAGGCACATACTTTAGGAGCAAATCAAAAAATAGAAATAACCAATATTACTTATTACTTTAGCGTGATATGGGAAAGTAAATTTCATTTTTGGTTTTTACAAGCAATGTTTTTGGTGTTTTTATTTTATGGCTTATCATCATTTATAAAAACTACAACTCAAAATAAATACATATTTGCGCTATTTACGGGGATTATTTTATGCGTATTTATGCCTACAGAAATTTATTTTTTTTCATTATCTGGATTTTTCTTTTTATTACCTTTCTTCTCGTTAGGGTGCTTACTTAGCTCAAAAAGACACAGCGAAGAAAAGCTAAATATAAAGTTAGTTACAATATTATTAACTTTGTTTGCTGGCCTTATGTTGTATAAATTTTTACAACTACAAAGCCAGAGTAACTTTGAAAGAAACAGCCTAATGGGGCTAGTAACTGGCTTTGTTGGTTGTTCATTATTTTACTTTGCAAAAATAAAGATTATACCCCTTGTGTTTATTGGTAAATATTCATTTTCAATATACTTATACCATGTTTACTTTTTGGTTTTATCTAGAATGTTACTAGTTTATTTAGGTGTGCAATCGACAGAGCTTAATATTGTATTTGGCATGTTCTTTGGGATCTTTGGTCCGATTGCAGTTGAAATTGTATTATCAAAAAGTAATTACGCATCACGAATTTTTTTAGGGCAAAAAAGTACTGTTAAATATGCACAAAAGTCGACATAGGAATCGATGTTTGTATATGAGTACTAATTATGTGCGCATTTTTTACGTAGCAGTGATTAGTGAATTTTAATAAAGCAGTACACATTACTAATATGGTTACTACACTGAGATCTTTATAAATCTAAAACAGTCAGTCAGTTAATTTATTTAGTTATTGAATTTTAAAATTTTGATTTATTGAAGTTATAAATATGACTCTATTATTACAAGGTAAGTTTTTTGAGCCAATCGCCAGCTATTTTAAATAAGTTTTTAGGCACAGCCGGTTTACAAATGATAAGCCGTGCTTTATCCGTTATAGCAGGCGTAATACTTGCCCGTTATTTAGGACCTGAGCAATATGGCTTATATACCTATGTTTTATCAATTATTGCCATAGTCACAATACCTGTTATAGCAGGTTTACCACAATTATTGATCCGTGAAATTGCACATGCTGAATTAGAAGGTAAATGGGGAGAATTAAAGGGGTTACTCAGGTGGTCATCGGCATTTATTATCAGTATTTCTGCGCTTGTGATGCTTACGACCATGCTTATTTTATATTTAGGCTTAATAAGTTCCCAGACTGCTAGTTTACTTTGGTTTGCAATTTTTTTGATCCCTATAAAAAGCTTTTCTGCAAAACAAGGAGCTATTTTAAACGGTTTTAGAAAACCAATTCTAGGCTTATTTCCAGAGTTTATTTTGATGCCATTTTTAGCCATTTTAGTTTACTTATATTTTATTGTATCAAAAACTGAGTTCACCAGTTTACTGCTTATAAAAGTACAGTTAATAACATCGGCATTAACGCTGTTATTAGGCTTAGGGCTAATATTTAAAGAGCGATCGAATAACCTTAACCATGTTAAACCTACTTACTATTTTAAAAAATGGCATATTGCATTACTCCCGTTTACGCTAATGATATTTATTAGCACCATGAATACACAGCTTGCAAACGTATTTTTAGGCTACTTTGATGATAAAGAGTCTGTCGCTTCTTTTAAGGTAGCTTTACAAGGGGTGACATTAGTTACCTTAGGGTTTGCAGCGGTAAACAATATTATAGGCCCTAAAGTTGCTAGGTTGTATAGAAGTGGCGATATACAGTCAACACAGGCTTTACTAACTAAAAGTGTAAAGTTAAGCGCCACTTTTTCAATACCAATAGCGGTTGTTTTAATTTTTTTTGGGGATTGGTTTATAAGAATACTTTTTGGAGAGCAATATCTGGCTTCCCATCCAATTCTTATTATTTTATGTATTGGCCAAATAATTAATATTTGTTTTGGCTCTGTTGGTTTAGTGCTGAATATGACAGGAAATGAAAAACGTTCATTAAAAGCATTGTTGGCTACATTATTAATAAACGTGTTGTTGTTATTTATTTTAGTGCCTATCTATCAAGCAATTGGGGCGGCTTTAGCTGTAAGCATGAGTCTAGTGCTGTGGAATATTTGGATGTCGATTGATGTATATAAAATAACAAAGTTAAAAACTTGGTTATGCTAAATTTCATTTATAAAAATTAAAAAGGATTAAGCTAAATGGTAGAGTTAAGCATCATTATTCCTACTTATGGAAGAGTCACAAAAATAAGAAATGCAATACAAAGTGCACTTATAAACTCACTTTGTGAGGTAATAGTTGTTGATGATAATGGTAAAGGGTCAGAGCATCAGCTAAATACAGAGTCTATTTTAGAGGATTTAATTGTCTCTAAAAAAATAAAATACATACCATTAGAAAAAAACTCAGGAGCAGGGATTGCCAGAAACATTGGTATTAAGCAAGCCAATGGCGAGTATGTTACTTTTTTAGACGATGATGATTTTTTTATAGATGGGAAATTACTCGAAAAACTTAACTTTTTTAAACACCAACAAGAGCAGCCTGCTGTCTGTTGTAGCCATATGCAAGTAGAAGAAAATGGTAAAGGTGTTTTAGCAAACGATGATAAGTTTGTAGGCCATGACGCTAAGACCTTTTTGCTATCTGGGAGTTGTTATACTTCAATGATAATGATTAAAAAAAGTGTTTTAGAAGCCATAGGTGGGTTTTATGATACACCTTACTTACAAGATCATACCTTAATGTTAAAGGCCTTTATTCAAAATTATAGTGTGTGCATATTTGCTGAAAATGTCTTTGTGCATACAATCCACAATGGAGCGAGTATTACCACAGGTACTCGACCAATAGCAGGCGTACAGCTCAGGTGTAAATTAGAAAAAGAGCTAAGTAATAAGGTCACGTTGTCAGCTTCAGAGCAAAACGATTTGAATTATAGGTGGAGCACAATTGACTATCATAATTACTGGCTTGAACATGGGCGCAATTTCTCTTTATTTAAATTTTTGTTCACAAAAATAGTATGGCGCTCAAGAACAAGCGAACAACTTTATGAATCATTTAAGTTACTCGTAAAGTTTGGGATGAAATATCAATATTACTCAAAGTAAAAGGAAGCTTTATTTTGATCTATCACAATAAAACTTTTCTGTTAAATAGAACAATGTTGATTCTTGTTTTTGTATCATTAGTTTCACTGCTAGCGCCTTTTTATATAGGAATTTTTGCTTTATTCACGTATTTAACAACTAAAAGATCTGAGTGGCTTTACGTTTTTTTTATTAGCTTTATTTTGCTTTTTTGCAATATGAATTTACACAAAGAAGCATGGGCATTTGGCGATTTTTTAGGAATAGGCAATGACTTAGGCTGGTATTCAACCCAATGGTTTGCATTCAATAATTATCAATATGGTTTTTTGAGTATTTTTGATGAAGATTATGCAATTTTTATTAATGATGGCTTTTTGGTACAACCGAAAATATCGGAGCCGATTTATCATGGCTATTCTTACTTCTTTTCAAAATTAACGAATGGCAATTATATATTTTATACGTATACGATTACGTTATTTATCTATTTACCAGCATGTATTGTTATTTACAAGATATTAGATTCAGCTAAATTTAGTGAGGTGTTAATTGCGTTAGCGCTGATGTTTTTTATTTTTTATTCAATGAAATTTACAAACATGTTTAACATGATACGGCATTATTGCTCAGGTTCTTTCTTAATTATTACTCTATTTTTTTTATATTTTGACAAAATACGCTTCGCCATTTTTTTTGGTGTCATCGCATCATTAACACATAATGCAGCCGTGGTTGTTTGTGCAATTTATTTTGTTGTTTATTATGTTACGGCCTCTGATGAAAGAAGTAATAGATACAAAATTTTATATGTCGTTATGGGCTCTGCGGCAATATCAATATTATACCTTTTAGTTTATTACGCCACATTTACCAATTATGAAGAATTAGATGATAGAGGTTCAGGAATACTATTTAAGCTTTTAGATGTTGCTATCGTACTGCTTTCTATATTCGCCTATATGGTTAGGCGTAAATCGACATTTGATAAGATGTGGTTTTATTATATAGGTATTATCGTATTAATTTGTTTTATGCATACAACAAACTTCTTACAGCTACGCTATTATGCCTACTTTGACTATTTTAGATGGATTGGCTTGGTATATATATTTTCTTTAATACTACGTGTTGTCAGGCTAAAGCTACTGTTTTTTTCATTATCTTTAATCGCGTTTATTTTATTTTTGTGGTACAGAATTTATATTTCTGATTTCGATTTTAACGGAATGTTCCACCATTATTTCTTTATAAAATTTTAACTTCATATTATGTAATAACTACTTATAGGGATTGTAATGAAAATTTTATTACTAACAACATGTATATGTAATGACGAAAATATCAAAGACTTAAAAAGACTAATATTATCGATAAATAGTGTAAGAAACATTCAATTTGTACACTATGTACTATTACAAAGTGCAGATGGCTACAGTGAAGAGTGTTTACTTGGGCTAGCTAGTAACTATACGCTAATCACAATTAGTCAAAGTCATATTGTGTCGTTATCAAAGGCCAGAAATAAGCTTATTAAAGAAGTGAACAGTCGGTATTCATTGAATAATTTTGATTTCGTGTCCTGCCCAGATGATGACTGTTGGTACCCAGAAGGGTTTTGGAATAGCTTTAATGAACTACAAGCACTCAGTCGATTTGAATTGTTTTATACTCAATTTTCATCAGCACCAAGTATTAGCCCCTTTACTTCTAATGAACATAATTCGTCAAACTTAATACGATACGCATCATCTAACACTACATTTTATGCATCTAAAGTATTTAATGAAGTAGGGCTGTTTGATGAAAACTTTGGCGTCGGCGCTAAAAATAATGGAGGTGAAGATTTGGACTTTGCAATAAAAGCTTCACTTATTAGTAAGGTTATATTTTTTATGAACTCTGCAGCTATTGGCCATCGTGATCCATTACCAGAATTTAGATATAAGTATTTTCAAGGCTCTTTCGCGGTATTAAATAACCACAAACTAAAAAGTACTGCTCTTTACTATCACTATTTGCGAAAGCTTATGGTTGGTATTTTTTATTATTCACAAAGAAAAATAAAGTTTGCTGACTTTAAAGTAATAAAATAGGAGCTTAAAGCGATGGACCCTATCTTAAAGTCATTAACTTTAGTCAATGAGGTATCTTTAGCCAGTATTTTAGAGCGTATCACAAATACGGATAAAGCAATTTCGATCGGTTTTTTAAATCAGTATGCATATAACTTAATAAGTAGTAGTGATGCTATAAAAGCTAACTTTTTCGATTTAGATTATTTATTCAGAGACGGTAAAGGGGTTGAATTAGCGTGCTTGTACAACAATATTGACCCTCAATCTAACTTAAATGGTACAGACTTTATTCCGCGATTAATCTCGCAATTATATTTATCTAACAAGGAAATGACCCTTTTTGCGTACGGTACTCAGCAACCTTGGTTAGATATAGGTGCAACCTCGCTTTTTAACACCTCCCAATATTATAGTTTAAATGGGTTTAAAGATGTCGACTGTTATCTTGAGCACAATTTACAGTATCAAACTGAGAGTCTTAACGTAGTCGTTCTTGCTATGGGTATGCCTAAGCAAGAGCTGATAGCTACACAACTAAAACTACAGAGCAAAAATAAAATGATAATAATATGTGGTGGTGCAATATTGGATTTTCAAGCGGGTAGGGTAAAGCGCGCACCGACGATATTTAGAAAGCTTGGTTTTGAGTGGCTATACAGATTTGCTCTAGAGCCTAAAAGGTTATTTTCTCGTTATGTTGTCGGGATCCCATTGTTTTTTTTAAATGTATATCGCTCCAGTACTAAAAGAGTTTTGTAATTAAAGGGAGTGGTAAAAGTTAATTTCTATTAGCGTGAAGCTAACGCTTAAATCAAAGATATAATAACAATTTGATGGCTATTTTTGACGTGAGATCTACATTATTGCGATAAATTGTACTAACCTTAATAAAAGCAATGTAATTAATAATAATTTTAGTATGTTAGGTAAAATGTTTTTAAGGGAGGGTGATTCTAATGAATTATAAAAGTTATTGTCATTTAAGTCAGGATATAAAAGAACACTTGCCTAAAATACAGAGTTTAAACTTTGATTTAATTGTAGGCCTTCCAAGAAGTGGTTTAACACCAGCTAATATGCTGGCATTGTATTTGAATATTCATTGTACGGATTTGATTTCTTTAATTAATAATTCAGAGCTCAAAACAGGAAGTACACGAAAAAGTAAAAATCAATATTTAAAATACCCACAAAACGCACAAAAAATATTATTAGTGGATGACAGTATTGCAAAAGGTGACTCGATTAAAGCTGATATGGCTTTAATTCCCACATATTTACACAGTAAAATTACGACATGTGCAATTTACTCATCGCTAAAACAAAGAAATGATGTTGATTTTTTTCTAGAGTACCTACCATCACCAAGGGTGTTTGAATGGAACATTTTTCATCATCCAATTTTAACGACTGCTTGTTTAGATATAGATGGTGTTTTGTGTATTGACCCTACTGAAGAGCAAACTAATGATGCCGAAAAGTACATTGAGTTTATTTTAAATGCACAGCCATTATTTATACCCTCTAGAAAAGTTTATGCGCTTGTTACCAGCCGGTCAGAAAAGTATCGAGAACAGACTGAGATATGGTTAAAAAAGTATAAAGTAGAATACGAGTATTTAATTATGCAAGATTTACCTGGTAAAGAAGGAGGACAAAAGCAAATTAGTCATGCAAAGCATAAAGCTTTATTTTATCAAAAAAGTAGTGCAGAGCTTTTTATTGAAAGCGACTATAAGCAAAGTATTGAAATTAATCATATCACTAAAAAACCAGTTTTTTGTGCAGCTAGTAACCAAATAATTAACAACGGCTTTTATAATCTAAAGCATGAAGCAGTTACAAGCTTAAAAGAACGGTTGGCTTCGTTTATACCTCGTGGCATAAAAAATCAGATTAAAAAATTATATTAACTTTATTTACAAAGACTTATCTTGTTCTTTAGATAAATAGAGCCTAGCTTATATTATTGTTAATTTGCAAGTGTGTAGGGCTCCCATCAACTCAAAATATAAAAGCTAAGTTTTCAGTATTCACCGTATTTAGGCTTGATATTGTTTGCGCTTAAGCTCTTCAGTACTTAGCGTTTTTTGTTTATTAACTAACGCCAAACGTTTGTGTAAGCCTTACTGGTTAGTCATTGCCACCGTGTGCAGTATAACATTCCCCCAGGCTACCTTAAACCCACCAAATAATAGACGCACTATGCTTATTATCTAGCGTCAATTAACTTGGCCGGTTCCGCGTCAATTATCTTGGCCGGTTGACACCGAATTTCATTTGCTCTTATTGAGCGCTGTTTTGCGCCGGTAACTGTCACCTTCGCAATGAATAATCGTTGCATAATGAACCAAACGATCGATTGCCGCGACAGTCATTGTTGAATCTTCAAATAGTTCATCCCATTGTTCAAATGATTTGTTTGATGTGATGATCATGCTGTGTCGCTCATAGCGATGGGCTATCAATTCAAACAGCACGCTCGTTTCCTGTTCAGTTTTTCGAACGTAACCAACGTCATCAACGATTAATAAGCTGTATTTATCGAGCTTTACAAGTTCATCTTGCAAGCGTAAATGTCGCTTTGCTTGCTGGAGTTGTTGAACAATCGCTGACGCGGCAACAAACTTAACTTTATGGCCCTGCTCGATAAGGCCATAACCGATACTACTGGCGATATGCGTTTTACCAAGACCACTGGCGCCAAATAGCAATATATTGCCACCGTGCTTCAACCAATCCGGCTGATTTATTAAATCAGCAACAAGGGGCTTACTAACCCCATCAACAAGGGTAAAGTCGAAGCTGCTAAGGTGTTTACCCACTGGCAATTTTGCATCTTTTAAAAGCCGCTGAAGGCGTTTATCATCGCGTGTCGCAAGTTCAATATGGCACAGCTCAGATAAGTATTGCTGTGGGCTCCATTGTTCTTCTATCGCTTTTTTGCCCAGGGTATTCCACTGTTGAAGCATGGTGCTAAGCTTTAATTGTTTCAACATTAAAGGTAACGAGGCCGTGAAGTTATCCATGTAGACCTCCCGGTATCATGCTGCTATAAGCGCTCAAGCTGTGTTGCTTTATTGTTATTGTGGGTATGTTTGATGCAATAACTAAAAATTGCGCTTCACATTCTCGGATGGCCGGTAATTGTCGCTGAGTAATTGACGCTGCTACAAATCGTCCTAATTGACGTTCACACCCACTTTGTTTCGCTAAATGGAGCAATTTCACCATGTAATAGCTCGCTTCATCCGCTAAAAGGTGGGCATTAACGTATTCCCAGATAGCTTTGTAATTGTCGCTCGGGAGTAAGTCGTCACGTAGTTGTGAGTAGCGAAATGCCAGTGGTTTTTTAACCAGTGCGTCAATAACATGCAAGTAACTAATATTACGTGCACGGCACCCCTTAGAGGCATAGACACGCGCTAACGTTTGAACTAAGTCGCTGCCATAGCGTAGTTCTAAACGGTTGTCATATAAACGAACAAGTAATCGGCTACCAATAAGGTGTGACGGGACGCTATAGGTAACACGTTTCAATGAAATAGTACTCGTACGTGACACCGTTAGATAATGCTCGGTGTAATTGACGCTCATCGTCTTTGGTAAAGCATGTAATTGTCGCTGCTCTACTGCGTATTTATCACTTACACGGCGATTACGGCGAGCAACAATATCGGCAACAAACGGTTCATAGACTTCTCTTGTCTGAAAGTCATAACTACCACGGATTTTTAATGCTTGCTCCAGTTGCGATTTAAGATGCCCATGAGGGCTCTCAATAGCCTCATTTTCATGCGCAATACCACGGTTATTGCGGGTCGCTTTAAAGCCATAATGGATAACTAGCTCATTAAAGCGCTCTGTAAAATCATTATCATTAGTATGATTACGATACGCGGCACTCAGACTGTCTGTACGCACTTCTTTAGGCACACCGCCGGCTGCTTTAAATGCGTTTTGCACGCCATCAGAAAAAGCAGCAAAGCTTTCACCGCCGTAAATCACTTGGGCGTAAGCCCAGCCACTGGCGGGCATACGATAATGAAACAACATATGCTTTAGGGGTTCACTAGCAATGGTAACGGGTGACTTCACATGTGTAAAATCACACATACCTAATAGGCCATACTCGTGTGTTTGCAGGAATACGACCTCTTTACTTGAGGCATACAGTGCCCGCCATTTATGAATTCGACGCTCTAATGTACGCCGTGAACTCGGGTTAAATTTGTCGGTGTGAAACTCGCAAAGATGATCAAAAATTCCCACTGGAGTTAACGTTGCATCACCTTGAAGTAGAGGGACAACAATACTGTCCCAGATAGATTCAGTGGATCTATACGCGTTCGCCATTGGCGTTTATTAGACAATGGCTGCTCATCCAGTTTATCAATGCGCCTTGCTGAACGTTCAGAAATACCTGCTTTCGCAGCCGCGATAACTTGGCTATTACGCTTTCTATGTTTCATATAAATAGTGACCTGCTGATCAGTGATTCGTGTTCCCGGCACAGTGAACTCCTCCGTTCTGCTGTACCGAACTTTATCAGATCAACCGGCCACCGTAATTGTCGCTTAATAGCTTATTTAAAACTTAGAAGCAAACACTTATAACGTGTTTTCGGTTGTGTTATTAATTATTATCTAAACCAGTTAGCGGTCTGCTCTCTTACTTTTTGTACAGCCTATTATTTTTCTAAAGGATTACACTAGGGTAAAAATGTACTATTTCACAGGGTTTGGTTGATAGTAGTTTTTATATAGTCGCAGTTTAAACCTAAACACTGATAAGCAGGCTGTATAAAGCGATCTTTTATGTTTGTTTTTGTTTTATGTTTGTTTATTTTGTGTTTGTTTTTTTAAGTTGTTTATTTTATTGGCTATAAATAAAACTATTAAAACCTTCAAGTAAACAGTAATTAAGCCCCAAGGTAATAGGTTGCTATTATGTTGTTAGTAAATGAATGTAGTTGCTAAAACTAAGTAGATGATAATTAAAAATAGCTGTAGGGCAAATTACACATCAAGAACAGAGCCAAAAATGTGCAAAATTTATTGTAATATTATGCTATTAGCTTTTATTCATCGGCATAGTTTTTACTGAGAGAGTAAGTTACGTATACCCTACTCATAATATTAACCAGATGGATTCATGCATTGTTTATTTAAATATCTAAGCATGATTACATAAAAAAGGGCTGTTGTTTAGATGGGGAGTTGTAGTTTAGATACATTTATATTTTAAGAAATATGTTTAATAAAATAGCTTTAACCTTTTGTATATTAGTAAACCCGCCTGTATGTTAATTGTGCAATTTGAGATGTTAATTTAGTATTAATTCCATAGTCTAGTGATGCTTCTTCTTACCTGAGACCAATTAATAGGAATTAATAGTTATGAGCTCTTCAAGGACATTTAAGTTATCAGGTTCGTCAGATGCCTGCTTTTATAGACTCTTCGATATTTTTGCATTGTTTTTTGCTTTTCAATGCTCCGCCTTATTTTATAACTTTAATCTAAGCTCTTTTTATATGGTATCAGTGCTAAGTGTTGCATTAATTTACTTATATTGCGCTGAAATATTTTCCACTTATAGATCGTGGCGAGCAGGGAAGTTTAGGGTAATGATGTTGTGTGTTTGGGGCGCTTTATTAGTTTCATTCGCTTGTTTGTTTTTTATATCATTTATTTTTAAGTTTTCAGAATCCTTATCTCGGATTGGCATTAGCTTGTGGTTTTTATTAAGCATGCTTTATTTATATTTATGGCGCTTAGCTGTGTACTTGTATAAGCGAAATCGTCGTAAATTTGGTTCATATTTACGCAATGTAGCCATCATTGGTGCTACAGAAACCGCTGCTTACTTATATGATGAAATTGAGAAGAATGATGAGTTAGGCTTTAAGTTTTTAGGGTTTTTTGATGATAGAAACCCAGAGCGTTTATTTAGTAAATTAGCCTCTCATGATGTTGCAGGCAACATACAAAAAGCTGTGGATTTAGCAAGAGAGGGCAGAGTTGATGTGTTATATATTGCTCTTCCCATGAAAGCAGAAAAACGTATTGCAGACATTTTATTGCAGCTGGGTGATACCACAGTTGATGTGCATATAATACCTGACTTTTTGCTTTCTAATCTTATACATGCGCGTATTGAACATGTTGGCGAAGTTGATACTTTGAGTGTGTTTGAGTCGCCATGCATTGGTGCTCATGAGTTTATTAAGCGTACAGAGGATATTGTGTTTTCAATGATTATATTGTTTTTGATTTCGCCATTACTATTAGTTATTGCCGCGGCAGTGAAATTAACATCAGCTGGTCCTGTAATATTTAAGCAAGATCGTTACGGACTTGATGGACGAAAAATAAAAGTTTGGAAATTCCGTTCAATGACAGTAACAGAAAACAGCAAAGTGGTAACTCAAGCTACAAAAAATGATGTGAGGATAACAAAATTAGGCCGATTTTTGCGACGTACGAGTCTTGATGAACTTCCTCAGTTTTTAAATGTACTTGAAGGTGACATGTCCATTGTTGGCCCAAGACCTCATGCGGTTGCGCACAACGAAGAGTATAGAAAAAAAGTAGAGTTTTATATGTTTAGGCACAAAGCCAAACCAGGCATTACAGGGTGGGCGCAAGTTAACGGCTGGCGTGGTGAAACAGATACGTTAATAAAAATGGCGAAACGTGTAGAGTATGACCTACACTATATTAAGAACTGGTCATTACTATTTGATATAAAAATAATAATCATAACAATATTTAAAGGATTTAAGAATGAAAATGCCTACTAATACAATTGCCCCTTGCCTACTCGTTGTTTGTATTGGGGGCAGTCCTTATGCAACGGCTAACCTAAAACCAGGTAGTATTATTACAAAAGATGGTGCCGAAATAACGCCTACACTACAAACAGGAGTGAGTACTAATAATAACTTTTTTAGAACACCAACTAATGAGGAATCGCGGTTAATATGGAATATATCACCTAACATTTCGGCTGTAATTGAAGATGGCCCAGACAATTATAAGCTTAATGTTGGAACAATAACGTCCTTTCATAATAAAGATACCACAGATAACTTCACTCAAGTGACCACAGCAGCGAGCGTTCATAAAGAGTTTACCCAACAGCATAGACTCGATATTAAAGGTGATGCAGATTGGTTATATGAACCCAGAGGTAGTGGTTTAACCGAAGGTTTGGGGGATATTGTTAATGAATTAGTAAAGTACCAACAGCAAAATGTAACAACGCGTTATGAATATGGCGCAAAAAGCTCTAAAGCTCAAGTTGCGCTTATTGGTGGTTTTTTCAATAAAAAATACCAAAATTTTAGACCTGTATCTCAATATCGCGATTATGATAAAACTTTAGTGGGAATAACCGGTTACTACAATACGCTTGCAGCAACGCGCACTTTTTTGGAGCTAACACAAGAAAAGTACCGCTATGATGTTTTGCAAGCCAATGGTATTTCACGAGATTCAGATGACAGAAAAATATTACTGGGAATAGAGTGGGAGGCAACGGCGGTAACATCCGGTACCTTCAAAGTCGGTTATCAAGACAAAGATTTTTTTTCTGACCTACGTGAAGATTTTACCGGTTTAAGCTGGGAAGCCGCAGTACTTTGGCAACCACTTACTTATTCATCGTTACAATTTTTAACTAGCCGCTCAGCTAAAGATCCCTTAGTAGCAGGTGATTATATTAAAGAGAGTGTTTATAACATTACCTGGGATCACAATTGGAGTAATTACTTTAGTTCGTTGGCAAGTTTAAATTATGCAGATGAGCAATACACTGGGGATGTTGGCAGACAAGATAAAACAACAGCGGCTCGACTAGGTTTAAACTATTTGGTTAGTAACTTTGGGATGGTATCTAGTTACGTTGATTTTATAGATAAAAACTCTAATCAAAATACGATTGAATATGATCGTGTCATTGTCGGGATTAATTTTACCTTTGTTTTAAAGGCTAATCGATGAAATTTTGGATGCTTGTTTGCCTGGCTTTTTTATTAAGTTTTAATAGTTTTGGCCAAAATGCGCAAAACTATACTCTAGGGCCAGGTGACAAAATTGAAATAAAAGTTTTTGGCCAACCAGATTTAGATGTGACGGCGTTATTAGGTAACAGTGGCAAAGTTAATTACCCTTTTTTGGGAAAAGTTAAGCTTGCTGGCCTAAATACATCACAGGTTGAACAAATAATAATAAGAGGGCTACAGCCTGACTATTTAGTTAACCCCAATGTGTATGCGCAAGTTACACAATATCGACCTTTTTATATTCATGGTGAGGTAAATAACCCAGGTGCATACCCTTATCAGCCGGCAATGACAGTAAATCAAGCGATTGCACTTGGCGGTGGATTAACAGAGCGAGCATCGATAGATAAAATATATATTTTTAAAGAACAAACCAAAGAGCAACAAATTAGAGGCAGTTTAAACAGTCAAATTGCAGCGGGCGACACCATTAAAATAGAACAGCGCTTGTTTTAAGCCGTTAAAGGCAGTGATGAATGAATCAAAAATCAGAAAAATTAAATAATAATGATGATGTAATTGAGTTGGGCATTAACTTTAATGTTATTAAGCAAGCAAAGTGGCGAATTTTGAGCTTTGCGATAGTTATTACATTATTAGCGATAATGATTACGTTAACTTTAATACCTAAATATAAAGCAAGTGCAACGTTATTAATTGAAGCTGAGCAGGCTAAAGCGGTTAGTTTTGAAGAAATATATGGTTTAGACTCAAACCAAAAAGAATATTATTTAACTCAATTTGAGGTAATAAAGTCAGACAGTATTGCGCGTGAAGTTATTACGAAACTAGATCTGCAGTCACACACTGACTTTATTCCAAAACCTTCAATATTTAATGAAGTTAATATACTAATTAAAGAGTTGCTGCCTTTTTTAAATAAAAAAGAAGTTGCTGCGCTCTCGTATGAAGATCAAGTTGAGCAACAAATGCAAGATTTGCTTAGTATATTTAATAAAGCATTAATAGTTTCACCAATTCGTAAAACGCAATTAGTTAGGGTGAGTTTTGAGTCGAGTGATTCTAAACTTGCAGCCTTAGTAGCAAATACGGTAGGTGAGGTATACATAGACAGCCAAATGCGCGCCAAAATGGGGATAACGCAACAGGCAACAAGCTGGTTAAACACACGTTTGTCACAATTACGGATCCAATTAGATGACTCAGAGGTTCGATTGCAGGCGTACCGAGAGGCGCAGCAATTAGTTGATATAGAAGGTATTGCGGGGCTAGTGACACAAGAGCTAGAGCAAATGTCTCAGCAGCTAGTTGATGCTCGAGCTGCAAGAAATAATTTAAAGAGTATAAACAGAGTAATCAAGGAGTATGGAAATAATAATATAGAATTTTTAGGTAGTATGCCGGAAATAACATCACATAAAGTAGTACAAGATGTAAAGCGCGAGTTAGTACTTGTTGAGCGAAAAGTGAGTGACTTGGGCGAAGTATATGGCAATAAGCACCCAAAAATGATTTCTGCTAAAGCTGAACTTGCAACTGTAAAAGCTAATTTAAATAAGCAAATTAAAGGCCTAGTTACAGGTATCGAAAAAGAGTTAAACAGAACAACTCGAACCGTTAATACATTAGAAGCTGATCTAAAAAAAATCCGAGATGATTATCAATATATTACACGCAAAGAAACGCAGTATAATCAGTTAAAACGTGAAGTTGAAACTAACCGAAATATATTTAATACATTTTTATCTCGCTCTAAAGAAACCGAAGTAACCAGCGACTTCACCTCAGCAGCAGCTCGCTTTACCGATAGAGCATACACACCTAAATATCCCAGTAAGCCCAATAAAAAGCTTATTGTAATAATTACATTTATAGCTAGCTTTGCCTTTGCAGTAGTGATGAGCTTTATATTTGATGCATTAAACGATACGGTAAAAACAAAAAATGACGTTGAAAGTAAACTAGCGCAACGCATGCTAGGTTTATTACCCAAAGTTAAAATATCGAGAAAGAATCCGTTTCCGATATACGCATATTTAGAGGATAAATACCGTCGCTTTGCAGAATCTGTGCGTACATTTAGAACAAGCTTATTGCTTACTCAGTTAGACCGAAATCATCAAATAATAGCAGTTACATCAAGCGTCCCAGGTGAAGGGAAAACCACCACATCAGCTAACTTAGCCTTATCGCTTGCGCAAATGGGGAGCGTTTTACTGATTGATGCTGATTTACGTAAACCCAGCTTAGCAAAACGGTTTGATATACCTGTATTTCACCCGGGATTAAGTAATTTAATTACTGGTACAGAGCAGTTTTCTGAGTGCGTACATTTAGATGAGCGCTCTGGTGTTGCTATTATGCCAAGTGGGCAAATACCATCAAATCCGTTAGAGTTACTCTCTAGCGCCCGTTTTGATGAGTTATTAAAGGTTTTAAAAACCAAGTACGATCACATCATTATTGACACTCCCCCAACACAAGCGGTTAGTGACGCATTAGTAATTGCACAAAGTGTTGATTCGGTAGTGTATGTAGTGAGAGCAGACGTAACAAGGGTAAAACCGATTAAAGCTGGGTTAGAGCGTTTGTTTGAGGTAAAAGCACATGTGGCAGGCGTTATACTTAACCAAGTAGATATGAGCAAAACTAAAGATGAGCATAGCTACGGATACTATGATTATTATGATTACTCACAACCGCCAGAAAAACCTAAACCTAATGGCTAAATTATGATTGATATTCATTCGCATATTTTACCCGGTATTGACGATGGCGCTAAAAATTTAAATGAATCTTTAGCATTATTAAAGCTAGCGCAAAGTGATGGAATAACACATATGGTGATTACTCCGCATATTCATATAGGGCGATTTGATAACTCCGCGGTACAACTTCGCAGAGACTTAGCTGATTTAAAAGAGCATGCAAAACAGGCTCAAATTACTATAAAACTAGCAGTAGCGGCAGAAGTACGCCTTGATATAGAGTTAATGGCACTGGTAAAGGCAAATAAATTGCCCTTCATTGGGAATTTAGCCGGAGCAAATTACTTATTGTTAGAGCTACCACATTCTCATGTACCACCAGGCTACGATAAGTTTATTGACTGGTTAGTAAAACAAAATATTAAAGTGATTATACCTCACCCTGAACGTAACCGTGATATTCAGGCTAATCCTTTTTATATAGAACATTTAAAGCAGTTAGGTTGTGAGTTTCAATTAACCGCTTCAAGTATTGAAGGTGGGTGGGGGGATAAAGCAAAACAAATTAGCAATGACATGCTTAAAGGTAATTTAGTTAATTATGTTGCCTCTGATGCGCATTCGGTAAAACGTAGGCCGCCAATACTTAGTAAAGCAAAACACATTGTGAGTAATTTAGTAGGGGAGGATAAAGCACATATGTTATTTGTAACTAACCCTTGGCGCTTAACTGAGTCACTATTTTGTGATTAGTTTTAAATTAAATAGGTTAATCCCTATTATTGTTTTAGCGCTTATAACTTTGTTTATTGCCTATTACAGTATAAAAAGCATACGCGCCAATGCTTGGTATTTTAACGCTAGAAATACGCTGGAACAGCTGTCCTCTCCAATTAAGCGCTCAGAATTAAAGCAGGCCGAAAAAGCTATTACTTTAGCAGCTAAGTTTGAGCCAAGCCATCCTCATTATTGGCACTTGAATGCGTATATAAAAATATTATCAGTAAGTATTTTAAATCAGCCGACTGTAATTAATGCTCCTACACATCAGCATGCTTATAAACAAGCCGAACAAGCGCTTTTAAAGTCTATTGAATTAAGGCAAACATGGGCAGAAACTTGGATAGCATTGGCGCAAGTGGTGAGTTATCAAGATGGGCCCACAGAGCAGGTTTATGATTATATTCAACAAGCAAAAAAAGTAGGACCTTATAAGCTTGATGTACATTTAGGTATTATTCAAATAGCGTTGATTCATTGGTCGCAGCTAACTCCACAATACAAAGCTTTATATGTTAACGAATTGAAGTTAGCAGTTAAGTATGGCTATAAATTCAATCAAGTATTTGATATTGCAAAACAAAGTAATAGCTTACCCATATTGTGTTTATCGTTACAATTTGGTGGCGATTTCGATTCTGTTCGCAAAAGTTATATATTTAAAAAACATTGTGGTAGTGGCAAATAAAAATGCCCAGAGTTATAAAAACTCTGGGCTATAAAATGACCCTTAGTTGAGCCTTACGTTAACTGAAGACGCTTTCTTGATTATAGGGAGAAGAAGAAAGTACATATAAGTATAGCTAAAATCATTAAAACCGCACATTTATTATCCGAATTTAAGTACTTTTAACAACCCAATTATATTCAAAAATGTATACATGTTTTAATACTCACATTTTACATTAAACGCTGTTTAATTGCTTTGTGCCCATGTTATTAGCTGCGTATTTTGTACTAGATCGCGTGGGAGTGAGTTTTTAACTTTATTTTTTTGCCATTTACCTAAGCCAATAGGGCAGCCACATAAAGTTAAAATAACCTCTCCTGTATTTTGGCTTACATCAGCTAAGCGAATATCCTTACCCTGAAAGTAGTCGTTAGCTTGAGTGTCGGTTAAAGGCAACACATTACTTTTACACTGCTTACCAAATGCGGTTGCAAACTCGTGGGCTAAACGCACGCCATTATTATGAATGGCACCAAGTTGAATGCCTAAACGGGCGTATTTAATTTTGTTTTGCACAGCTTCAAACTCCTGCGGAAATAACCACAGCTCTTTATCGCGCTGCATTAATATGCCCGGTAAGGTATTTAAACCAAATTGTTGCTTAAGTGTTTGCATAAAAACAGCACTTTTTTTGCTCTCAAATTGCTGAAACGGAAAAGCACCTTTTTTGACTTTTAGATTAGGGTTGTCACTACTTGCTTGTTTTTTGAATTTGGCAATAAAAAAGCCTTCACTGTCAAACGTTTGCGGCCACACATGTAAATACCCCTCTGGCGTAGTTGCTTTACTTGCGCCAGGAAATAGATCACTTAAAGACTCGGGTATTATACAGTCGCCAAATTCACTGAGTAAAAAGTCGCACACGTGTTGGTTTTCAAGTGGAGTAAGCGTACAGGTTGAATACACTAAGGTTCCACCGGGCTTTAAGGCGTAAAATGCACTTTTAATTAGATCTTTTTGTACTTGGGCAATTTCAATATTAGAGTCGATTGACCAATTTTTTAGTGCATCTGCATCTTTTCGTACTGTGCCTTCGCCAGAGCAGGGGGCATCGAGTAAAATGCTATCAAAGCACTCAAACATATAATTACCAAAAATCACCCCATCAAAATGCGATAACGCACAGTTACCTACTCCCATGCGTTTTAAAGTAGCGCTAAGTACTTTTAAGCGTGATGACGAAAGCTCATTTGCAACCAACACCCCTTGGTTATTCATTAGTGCAGCAAGCTGCGAAGTTTTAGAACCAGGTGCAGATGCCATATCAAGAACGTAATTAGTGTGCTCTATACTTTGTTTTAGTGCTATGGGGGGCAGCATAGAGCTTGCTTCTTGAACATACATAGCACCGCTAAGGTGAAGATCGGTATTGCCAAGTGCTAGGTTTTGCTCTTCTGCGGCAGGGCGCTCTAACCAAAAACCTTCCTCGCACCATGGAATAGGAGTGAGTAGCCAATTTTTTTGCTTAGCGTATTGCTTAAACTCAGTAACAGATATTTTTAAGGTATTAACACGAATAGATTTTCGTAGTGGCCGCCGGCAAGCATTAATAAAGTCGTCTATATCTAGGTGTGCAGGTAAATAGGTTTTTACATCATCGATAAAGTGCTCGGGGATAAAGGTATTTGCGTCCACGGTTTGGCCAGTCGTTATATTAAAGACAAATAATAACATTTCTTAAAGTGTGTTTCAGTGCTTAACAGGTAAAAAGTTAGTTTTTATTGGTGTCGACACTTAGCAGTGGTTTATCACTTTAGAGCAGATAATTATTATACTTTAGGCTAATGATGTCGACAATAAGTGTGTTTTTTAAGTTTTACATACTGTTTTAGGGTTGACACTTAGTGGTAGTGAGTTCATAGTGGCTTTATAAATTGTCGACAATCTAATAGTAACCTATGACGCAAAGCCTGTTAAATGAAACACCTATTACAACCGCATCAGATCAAGTGTTTGTAAATATGCGCCGAGAAATAGTAGAGGGCAGCATAGCACAAGGCAGTAAAATATCTGAGCCAGAACTGGCAAAGCGTTATGGAGTGAGCCGTGCAACGCTGCGTGAAGCGTTAAATCGTTTAGAAAGCTGTTATTTAGTTGAGCGTAAAGCCAACATAGGTTGCCGAGTTGTATCGTTAACAGCAGATCGCTTGATAGAAGTTTATCAAGTGCGCAGTGCCTTAGAGGGCTTGGCGTGTCGTCTTGCTGCCGACAATATGGCAGCCGATGAAGTCCAAGGTTTAAAGCAATTACTTAATCAGCATTTAAAAACGCAACGAGTAAAAGAAGGCGAGTCGTACTATCAAGAAGCAGGTGATTTAGATTTTCATTACCGCATTATTAAAGGCAGTAAAAATGCCCACTTGATTCATTTGCTATGCCACGACCTTTATCAATTAATAAGAATGTACCGCGTACAAATGGGTATGGTTGGTCCGCGGGTATCAAAAGCATTTGATGAGCACTTAGCTATTATTAATGCGATTGAAAACCACGATGGTGAATTAGCCGAAATGTTGATGAAGCGCCACATAAGTGCTTCACAAGCCAATATTCAAACTAAATTTGATTTACTTGCAGCGCAAACTAAAGCCAGTTAAATAAATCGTTTTAGTATTTAAAATATCAAAACTGCCCCAGAGCAGCCACCGTTCAAAGTTAGGAGAAACGAATGTCAGCAGGATCAAAGTTTAAACAGGCTATTGCCAATAATCACCCATTACAAATAGTGGGTACTATTAATGCGTACACAGCAATGATGGCTGAAAAAATGGGTCATCAGGCAATTTACTTATCGGGTGCTGGTGTTGCCAATGCTTCTTTTGGTATGCCTGATTTAGGTATGACTAGCCTTGATAACGTGCTTGAAGATATTCGCCGTATTACCGGTGCAAGCGACTTACCTTTATTAGTAGATGCTGATACAGGTTGGGGTGGTGCGTTTAATATTGCCCGTACAGTAAAAGAAATGACTAAAGCAGGCGCTGCCGGTTTTCATATTGAAGACCAAGTAGCGCAAAAGCGTTGTGGCCACCGCCCAAATAAAGAAATAGTTAGCCAAGGTGAAATGGTTGACCGTATTAAAGCTGCTGTAGATGCAAAAACCGATAGTGACTTTTACATTATGGCACGTACCGATGCGTTTCAAAAAGAAGGTTTAAATGCCGCTATTGAGCGCGCAGCAGCGTGTGTTGAAGCCGGTGCAGACGCCATTTTTGCAGAAGCCGTGCACGACCTTGCCGACTACCAAGCATTTACAAAAGCGATTAACGTTCCTGTATTGGCTAACATTACTGAGTTTGGTCAAACGCCTATTTATACTAAAGAACAGTTAGGCGATGTGGGCGTTGAAATGGTGCTTTACCCATTAAGCGCATTTAGAGCGATGAACAAAGCAGCCTATAATGTATATAGCTCAATTTTAAATGAAGGTTCGCAACAAAGCCAAATTGAAAATATGCAAACCCGTGCTGAGCTTTATGATTTTTTAGATTATCACACCTATGAAAATACCCTAGATAACCTTTTTTCATCAACTAAATAATAATAACAATTTAAGGAGATAAATTATGAGTACTAAAGTATTAGCGGGTGCAGGTTTACGCGGACAAGTAGCAGGTCAAACTGCATTATGTACAGTAGGCCAAACAGGTTCAGGTTTAACTTATTGTGGTTACGATATTAGCGAGCTTGCTGAAAAAGCGCAGTTTGAAGAAGTATCGTTTTTATTATCTCGTGGCGAATTACCAACAACCAGTGAACTTTTAGAATACAAAGCTAAACTAAAAAGCTTACGCGGCTTACCACAAGCACTTAAAACAGTGCTTGAGAACATTCCAAAAGACGCACACCCAATGGATGTAATGCGCACAGGTTGCTCTATGCTGGGCAACCTTGAAATGGAAAATGATTTTAGCGAAGCCAATGATGCGATTGACCGCATGGTTGCAGTATTTCCAAGTATTATTTGTTACTGGTATCGCTTTACGCATGATGGCGTACGCATTGAAACGCAAACAGATGACGACTCAGTTGGCGCGCATTTTTTAACCTTATTACACGATAAAGCCCCGTCTGAGCTATTTGCTCAAGTTATGAATGTGTCACTAATTTTATACGCAGAGCATGAATTTAATGCCTCAACCTTTACTGGTCGTGTGTGTGCATCAACGCTATCTGATATTCATTCATGTGTAACCGGTGCCATAGGTACGTTACGTGGGCCATTACATGGTGGTGCTAACGAAGCGGCAATGGACATGATTGAAAACTTCACCAGCGCAGATCAAGCAGAGCAAGAAATTATGGGCATGCTTGAGCGTAAAGATAAAATTATGGGCTTTGGCCACGCTATTTATCGCGAATCAGATCCACGTAACGTAATTATTAAAAAGTGGTCTGAAAAGCTCGCAGCAGAAGTAGGTGATGATGTACTTTACCCTGTGTCTGTTCGTTGTGAAGAAGTAATGTGGCGCGAGAAAAAGTTATTTTGTAATGCTGATTTCTTCCACGCATCGGCGTATCACTTTATGGATATTCCGACCAAATTATTTACGCCAATATTTGTAATGAGCCGCGTAACAGGTTGGACAGCACACGTTAAAGAGCAACGTGCAAATAACCGTATTATTCGTCCAAGTGCTGATTACACTGGGCCAGATGCACGTAGCTACACACCTATCGAATCACGTTAAAATTATTTGGTGGGCACGTAAAGTGCTCACCTTTTTTATTTGCTGCACACTATTTTAAGGCTCATCACTTTTCACTCTCTCCTTAAATAAGCTAGTAGTGCACAACCACCGTCACCAAATTAGCGAATATTTTAATGACTATAATAAATAATACTGAATATCGAAAACCCTTACCCAATTCAAACGTTGATTATTTTGATGCTCAAGCAGCTGTTGATGCAATTAAACCAGGTGCATATGCAACACTGCCTTATACATCACGTGTATTTGCCGAAAACTTAGTGCGCCGCTGCGATCCAGCAATGCTTACCGATGCACTAAACCAGTTGATTGAACGCAAACAAGATTTAGACTTTCCTTGGTATCCGGCGCGTGTAGTGTGTCACGATATTTTGGGTCAAACTGCACTGGTTGATTTAGCTGGACTGCGTGACGCGATTGCTGCTAAAGGTGGCGATCCGTCTAAAGTAAACCCAGTTGTACCTACGCAATTAATTGTAGATCACTCTTTGTCGGTAGAGCATGCAGGGTTTGATCCCGATGCATTTGAAAAAAACCGTGCTATAGAAGACAGACGTAACGATGACCGTTTCCATTTTATAAACTGGACCAAAACAGCGTTTAAAAATATTGATGTGATCCCGCCAGGTAACGGCATTATGCATCAAATTAACCTTGAAAAAATGTCGCCGGTAATTCAAAACCGCGATGGTATTGCCTTCCCAGATACCTTAGTAGGTACAGACAGCCATACTCCACACGTTGATGCACTGGGTGTTATTGCTGTGGGTGTAGGTGGCCTTGAAGCAGAAAGCGTAATGTTAGGGCGTGCTTCATACATGCGCCTGCCAGACATTGTAGGGGTTGAGCTAACAGGTAAGCGCCAACCGGGTATTACCGCTACCGATATCGTACTGGCTATTACTGAGTTTTTACGCGCGCAGCGTGTGGTATCAGCATACTTAGAATTTTACGGTGAAGGTGCCGATGCACTTACGCTGGGCGATCGTGCCACTATTTCAAATATGACGCCTGAATTTGGTGCCACAGCGGCGATGTTTTACATCGACGATATGACCATAGATTATTTGCGTTTAACGGGTCGTGAAGAAGAGCAAATTGCACTGGTAGAAAACTACGCTAAAACCACCGGCTTGTGGAGCGATAGCTTAAAAACAGCGCAGTACGATCGCGTGCTTAAGTTTGATTTATCAAGTGTGGGGCGCAACATTGCTGGGCCATCAAATCCACATCGCCGTGTATCTACAAGCGATTTAGCTAAAGAAGGTATTTCAGGCGTAGTTGAAAACGAAGCAGGCTTAATGCCAGATGGTGCGTGTATTATTGCCGCTATTACCAGCTGTACAAACACCAGTAACCCACGCAACGTGATTGCCGCGGCATTACTTGCGCGTAATGCTAACGCCAAGGGTTTAACGCGTAAACCTTGGGTAAAAACTTCATTAGCACCGGGCTCTAAAGCCGTGCAATCGTACCTAGAAGACGCTAACTTACTTACCGAACTTGAACAGCTAGGTTTTGGTATTGTTGGTTTTGCTTGTACTACGTGTAATGGCATGAGTGGCGCGCTTGACCCTGTAATTCAAAAAGAAGTGATTGATCGCGACTTATACGCCACCGCGGTACTGTCGGGTAACCGTAACTTTGACGGCCGTATTCATCCTTACGCCAAACAAGCGTTTTTAGCATCGCCGCCTTTGGTTGTTGCTTATGCAATTGCCGGTACGATTCGTTTTGATATTGAAAAAGATATACTAGGTAAAGATCAGCAAGGTAACGACGTTACCCTTAAAGATTTATGGCCGTCAGATGAAGAAATTGACGCAGTAGTTAAGCAAAGCGTTAAGCCAGAGCAATTTAGAAAAGTATACGAGCCCATGTTTAACTTAACCGTAGATTACGGTGAAGATAACGACCCGCTATACGAATGGCGTCCAGAAAGCACTTATATTCGCCGACCTCCTTATTGGGAAGGTGCATTAGCAGGCGAGCGTACCATGACAGGTATGCGTGCACTGGCAGTACTTGGCGATAACATTACAACCGATCACTTATCGCCTTCAAATGCGATAATGGCCAGCAGTGCCGCGGGTGAATACCTATTAAAAATGAACGTACCTGAGGAAGATTTTAACTCATACGCAACCCATAGGGGCGATCATTTAACAGCGCAGCGCGCTACGTTTGCTAACCCTAAATTGCTAAATGAAATGGTACTAGATGGAAGCGGCGAAATTAAGCAAGGTTCGTACGCGCGCATAGAACCAGAGGGGAAAAATACTCGCATGTGGGAAGCAATCGAAGCATACATGCAGCGTAAGCAACCACTTATTATTGTGGCAGGCGCAGATTATGGCCAAGGCTCGTCGCGCGATTGGGCGGCAAAAGGCGTAAGACTCGCGGGTGTTGAAGTAATTGCAGCTGAAGGGTTTGAGCGTATTCACCGTACTAACTTAGTGGGTATGGGTGTTTTACCGTTAGAGTTTAAAGCGGGAATAACTCGTAAAACACTCAAACTAGATGGCAGTGAAAGTTACGATGTAACGGGTGAACCAACCCCTGGTTGCACACTTAACTTGTCAATCACTCGTAAAAATGGCGAAGTACTAAACGTACCAATGAAATGTCGTATAGATACACAAGAAGAGCTGTCTATTTATGCTGCAGGTGGTGTATTACAACGCTTTGCACAAGACTTTTTAGAAGCTACAAAAACAGCATAAGGGCAGGGGTAATTATGTTTAAACCACAAATTAAAGTACCTGCCACATACATGCGTGGCGGTACTAGTAAAGGGGTGTTTTTTAACCTTAGTGACTTGCCAAAGCCTGCCCAAGTGGCAGGTGAGGCACGTAATAACTTATTACTACGCGTTATTGGCAGCCCAGATCCGTACGGCAAACAAACCGATGGTATGGGCGGTGCTACATCTAGCACCAGTAAAACGGTTATTTTAAGTAAAAGTGAGCAAGCCGATCACGATGTTGACTATTTATTTGGCCAAGTGGCAATAGATAAAGCGTTTGTTGATTTTAGCGGCAACTGCGGTAATTTAACCGCAGCTGTCGGTGCTTTTGCTATTAGTAATGACTTAGTTGATAAAAGCCGTGTACCCGATAATGGCGTTGCTGTTGTACGTGTGTGGCAAGCCAATATTAAAAAAAGCATTTTAGTGCATGTACCTATGACTAATGGCGAAGTACAAGAAACCGGTGACTTTGAGCTAGACGGCGTTACATTTGCAGCAGCTGAAGTAAAACTGGAATTTATTGACCCTGCAGATGGCGACGGGGCGTTATTCCCAACTGGCAATGTGGTTGATGACCTAGAAGTGCCGGGAGTCGGTACTTTAAAAGCGACGATGATCAACGCAGGCATTCCCACCATTTTTGTTAATGCAAGCGACATTGGTTATACCGGCACTGAATTGCAAGATGATATAAACGCAGATGCAGCAGCGCTTGAAAAGCTTGAAACCATTCGTGCCTATGGCGCAGTTAAAATGGGACTCATACAAAATATTGATGAGGCAGCAGCACGCCAACATACACCTAAAGTGGCATTTGTTGGTGCAGCACAAAATTACAAAGCGTCAAGCGGTAAGCAAATTAACGCCAGTGAAATTAACTTGTTAGTGCGCGCTATGTCTATGGGTAAATTACACCATGCAATGATGGGCACAGCAGCAGTAGCTATTGGTACCGCTGCGGCAATTGACGGTACGTTAGTTAATTTAGCCGCTGGTGGCGGGGCATTGAGTGAAGTTAACTTTGGTCACCCATCGGGCACCTTAAAAGTAGGCGCACACGCTACAAATACGGATGGTAACTGGCAAGTAACTAAAGCCAGTATGAGCCGCAGTGCACGGGTACTAATGGAAGGCGTGGTAAGAGTACCGCAATAAAGCATTGTTTTAATTACGATTAAGTTATTTATAATTTATGCATAAGTTGATGCGGTAATACTTTAGGGTATTACTCATCAACTTTTTTTGGTTATGGGCTATTTTTGATACTCGTTGACTCTCGTTTGACCAAGCGGGGTAAATATTTATGCTCATTATCACTATCAACTATTTCATTTTTAAAGTGAGTTAACGCCAACTGAGCTGCGTGCTGCGCCATTTTTTCAATGGGGTAGTTTAAAGTGGTTAGTTTTGGCCTTGAATAACGCGCAATCAGCACATCATCAAAACCAATCACCGACACATCACCGGGTACTTTATAGCCATTATCTTCAAGTGTTGAAATAGCACCAATAGCCATAGCATCGTTATAAACAAAAATAGCGCTGAAGGGCTGCCCAGAGGCTAATAAGTTTTGCGCAGCGCTTTGTCCGCCTTGTAGGGTAGGCTCCGCGTATTTAATCAGCGCAGGGCTAATGGGGCTGCCTGCCATATTTAGTTCTGCCGAAAAGCCATTAAGGCGTAGCGCAGGATCTTCAATTTGATATTTACTGCTTATACAGGCAATGTTTTTATGTTTGAGCGTCATTAGATGGCGCGCAGCAATTTTTGCGCCTTCTTCGTTATCTAACCAAATACATTTATGTTTTATTTGCTCAATGTGTCTATTGATAAGCACTAAGCCGGGGAGTTTTTCACATAAAGTAATTAGTTCGCAGTCAGGAATTATTTTACTATGCATAACAACAGTTTGGCAGCGGCGCTCAAGTAATAAATTGATAGCAGCGCGTTCAGATTCTACACTTTGTCCTGCGGTACTTAACAACAATTGCATATTATTTTCGCGGGCTACTTTATCTACCCCGCTGGCTAATAATGCAAAAAATGGGTCGGTAAGTTCGGGGATCACCACGCCTATGGTCATGCTTTTTCGGGTTACTAAAGCACGTGCATTAGCATTGGGCGTGTAGCCAAGCTCTTGCATTACTTTATTTACTTTTTCTATGGTTGCCTTACTTACTTTAGGGCCATTATTAATTACACGAGATACCGAGGCGATAGACACGCCTGCAATTCTGGCTACATCTTTTATTGTTGTCATTGGCGGGTAATCGTTTTCTACATCCTGTTAATAATAAAATTTACACTATTTAACGTGGGCTGTATATGTTGATTTTTTAGGTTGCAAATAGCGGGGTAAGCGTTTACCCTTTTCGGTTTTATCATAAACCACATTTGAGATACTTATGGATACAATTTTTGACCCTACTGAGCATCCACATCGTCGCTACAATCCATTGATTGACGAATGGGTGTTAGTTTCACCGCATCGTGCCAAGCGACCTTGGCAGGGACAAGTTGAAACTCTTGATGAAGACGTTAGAGAAAGTCATGATGAAAGCTGTTTTTTATGTGCTGGTAATACTCGCATAAACGGTGAGGTTAATGACAACTATAAAAAAACTTATGTGTTTACTAATGACTTTGCAGCTCTGAAAATTGATACTCCAGAATTTAAAACAAATGATCCGCTATTTAAAATGGCCACAGAGCAAGGCGAAAGCCGTGTTATTTGCTTCTCTCCAGATCACAGCAAAACCTTACCGCAACTTAGTATTAGCGCTATTACCGACATTGTTAAAACGTGGCAAAGCCAGTGCTTAGAGTTAGGCGAAAAGTATAACTGGGTGCAGGTATTCGAAAACAAAGGGGCGATGATGGGGTGCTCAAATCCGCATCCGCATGGCCAAATTTGGTCGCAGCAGCAATTACCTACTTTGGTAAATAAAAAACAACATGCGCTGAGCGACTATGCTAAAAAATATAACAGTAACTTATTACTTGATTACGCTCAGCGTGAAGCGCAGTCGGGCGAGCGTGTTGTTGTTAAAAATGAAGATTGGCTGGTGGTTGTACCGTACTGGGCAGGCTGGCCATTTGAAACCTTATTATTACCGCGTTTTGCGTTAACACGTATGGTCGACTTAACCCCAGAACAAGCGGTAACTCTAGCCGATGCATTAAAACAAATTACCACTAAATACGACAATTTATTTAATTGTTCGTTCCCATATTCTATGGGCTGGCACGGCGCGCCTTATGATGGGCAAGAGCATAGTGAATGGCAGCTTCATGCAAGCTTTTTTCCACCATTATTACGCTCAGCTACTGTGCGTAAATTTATGGTGGGTTACGAAATGATGGCTGAATCACAACGTGATTTAACCCCAGAGCAAGCAGCACAAAGATTACGTGATGTACCAAACGTACATTATAAGGAGGCATAAGTAATGCCAAGAACTACAATGCTTATTAGCCAATTTGAACAACATTTTAATTGCCCGCCAGAACAGCTATTTCATGCACCTGGGCGCGTTAACCTCATTGGTGAACACACAGATTATAATGATGGTTTTGTGCTACCCGCTGCGATTAATTTTGGCACCGACATTGCTGCAAAAGCACGAGCTGATCGCAACATTAACGTCTTAGCAATTGATTGTAACAGCGAAACCAATAGTTTTAGCCTAGATAAAATAGAATTTAGCCAACAACAAATGTGGGTTAATTATATTCGCGGCACACTGCAAGCATTAATGCAAAGCTATCCAAATATTAGTGGCGCCGACTTAGTGGTATCGGGAAATGTGCCACAAGGTACAGGTTTGAGTTCATCAGCTAGTTTTGAAATTGCTCTTTTAAAAACGTTTGCAACATTAAACAATATTCCGCTCGATGGTGTTAAAGCGGCACTTATGGGACAAAGTGCTGAAAATAATTTTGTCGGCTGTAATTGCGGCATTATGGATCAATTAATTTCATCGATGGGCAAGCAAGGGCATGCCATGTTGCTCGATTGCAGAAGTTTAACCTTTGAATATGCTGTGATTCCAAAGGGAATGTCGTTAGTTATTGTTAACTCTAATGTTAAAAGAGGGCTGGTCGACAGCGAATACAATACCCGACGCGAGCAATGCGAAGCTGCAGCAAAGCACTTTAATAAACCGGCATTGCGCGATGTTACTCTTGAGGAACTAGAAGCAGAGCAAGCTAATTTACCGCCATTAATATATAAGCGCGCTAAACATATAGTCACTGAAAATACCCGTACCGAACTAGCTCTCAAAGCGCTAAACGTCAATGATATGGTAACTATGAGCCAACTTATGGCACAATCGCACCTATCAATGAAAAATGATTTTGATATTACTACCTCTCAAATAGACTTTTTAGTGGATATTACTGCTCAAGTTTTAGGCGATAAAGGCGGAGTGCGTATGACCGGTGGTGGTTTTGGTGGTTGTATCGTTGCTTTAACACCGGATCATTTAGTTGAGCAAGTACGTAACACTATTGACACACATTATTATGCAAAAACAGGGCTTCAAGCAGACGTTTACGTATGCCTGGCTTCTCAAGGTGCTTTTAGTAATTAATAAAACACAATAAAAATCAATAAGACAACAAGGTTAAAGTTATGAAATTACAACCGCTCGACATTGCCATATTTTTTACTTATGTGGTGGGGTTATTAGTACTCGCGCTGTGGATCTCGCGAGAGGAGAAAGGTGCCAGTAAAAATACTGAAGACTACTTTCTTGCTAGTAAAGCACTGCCTTGGTGGGCAATTGGTGCATCATTAATTGCTTCAAATATATCGGCAGAACAAATTATTGGCATGTCTGGTTCGGGCTATGCGATTGGTTTAGCTATTGCATCTTATGAGTGGATGGCAGCAATTACCTTAATTATTGTAGGTAAATATATGCTGCCGATATTTCTTAAAAATGAAATATTTACTATGCCGCAATATTTAGAGCAACGCTTTGATAGCAAAGTTAAAACAGTGTTAGCGCTGTTTTGGCTAGCGGTATATGTATTTGTAAATTTAACCGCTGTTTTATGGCTTGGTGGTTTAGCAATAGAAACCGTTGCCGGTGTTGACTGGATGTACGGAATGATCTTTTTAGCCTTATTTTCAGTCGCTTATTCACTTTATGGTGGTTTGAAAGCCGTTGCTTATACCGATATTTTACAAGTAGTACTGCTGGTATTTGGTGGCTTGTTTTTAAGTTACTTAGCACTAGATGCAGTGGCAGATGGCGACGGAATAATAGCAGGTTTTGGTGTTTTAACTGAGCAGCTACCTAACCACTTTGATATGATTTTAAGCCCAGATAGCCCGCATTATATGAGTTTACCTGGTTTATCAGTATTAATTGGTGGCCTGTGGATAATGAACATTAGCTACTGGGGATTTAATCAATATATTATTCAGCGCGCACTTGCCGCTAAAAACCTTAAAGAAGCACAAAAAGGTATTGCCTTTGCTGCCTATTTAAAATTATTAATGCCAGTAATTGTAGTGTTGCCAGGTATTGCTGCGGTTGTTTTATACCCGCAACTTACCACGCCAGATCAAGCGTATCCGTCTATGATGGCGTTAATGCCAACAGGTATTAAAGGTCTTATTTTTGCTGCATTAGTGGCGGCAATTGTTTCATCACTTGCCTCTATGACTAACAGTATTTCAACTATTTTCACTATGGATATTTACAGCAAGTTAAAACCAGGTAAATCACAAAAACATTATGTATTTATAGGCCGCTCAGCTGCATTAATATCTTTAGCTATAGCCTTGGTTGTGGCAGAGCCATTATTAGGTAAGTTCGATCAAGCGTTTCAATATATTCAAGAATTCACCGGTTTCTTTACTCCAGGTATTGTAGTGATTTTTGTAATGGGTATGTTTTGGTCAAAAGCCAGTTCAGCGGGTGCGTTAGCTGCGGCAATTGGCTCGGCTGTATTCTCAATCCTGTTAAAAGTTTACTGGGTAGCGCTGCCATTTATGGACAGAGTAGGCTTAGTATTTTTACTGTGTTTAGCATTGTGTGTAATTGTATCATTAGCTAAGCCAGATAAAGGCCAAGACAGTAGCGTTAGCCTAGACGATGTTAACTTTAAAACCTCAAGCAACTTCAACATAGCGGCATTGGGTGTAGTTATCATCTTAATCGCTTTGTATACTACTTGGTGGTAATGCAGAATGCTTACTCAGTGAGTATGACAGCCATAGCTATCTGCTCACGTGTTTAACGCAAAATATAGTGAATCAAAGCAGCTTAGGTTGCTTTGATTTTTTTGTGTTCTAATAGACATAACAAGAAAACAGTAAATGAATCAATTACACAGTTATATATTAAGCAATGAGCAAGGCATGCGGGTCGAAATATTAAATTATGGCGCGCGGGTTAAATCTATTTTATTTCCGGTAAACGATACACCCACAGAAATGACTGTTGGGTATGCCGATAGCAGTCGTTATTTAACCGATACTTATTATTTAGGTGCTACCTGTGGTCGCGTTGCTAATCGTATTAGTGGTGCTAGTTTTGAGCTTGAAGGTGAGCAATATTTACTGAGTAAAAATGATGGTGAAAATTGCTTACATGGCGGTGCGGATAACTTTTCTCTGCGTTTTTGGCAAGTGCAATCGAGTACTGCCAACGAAGTGATTTTGAGCTTAAGCTCAGAAGATGGCGACCAAGGTTTTCCTGGCAAGGTTGAAATGCAAATACGTTATCTTTTATCACATGATAATAAGTTGACTATGAGTTTTAGCGCAACCACAAATAAAGCAACCCCTATTAACGCTACTAATCATTGCTACTTTAATTTAGGTGAGCAAAATTGCTTGCCACTCACGTTACAAATAAATGCGGCCAGCTATTTAGAGCGTGACAATAACAGCTTACCAACTGGTAGAGTGTTAAGTGTCAAAAATAGTGACTTTTGTTTTGACCAACCGGTTATTATTGGCCAGCGTCTGCAGTCAGCTCAGCACCCACAACTAACAGGGCCAACAGGGTTTGATCATTGTTTTGTTATAAATCAGCCACAAGCAAACAAAGCAGCAGCGGTATTAAGCTCATTACGCAATAAAGTTAAAATGTCGTTGTACACCGACCAAGCATCTATACAGCTTTATACTGGTGCATTTTTAGCCGCACCATTAAGCCCTGATCAGGGAGTGTGTTTAGAAGCGCAAAATTATAGCGATGCAGTAAACTTTCCAGATTTTGAAAACTCAATACTAAAGCCGGGCGAAGTTTATAATAAATATATTAGCTATCACTTTGAAAATATTTAAATAAAGCTGTGCTAATAGATAGCACAGCTTTATTGGCTATTTAGTATAAGGGCTATGAGCTATTTTTTAACGGGAATATCTTCGAGTATCTTTAAAATAGCCTGATTACTGTTTAATTTGGCTAAATCGATTAGGTAACTTTTTTCAAGATCTTGCATAGGTTGCTTTGTTAATAGCGCTTTTACTGACTCTTCTTCTGCATTTACTATGGCGGTTTTTAACGCTGCAAAGTTTGCGATACTGTGTTCATTTTGCTCAGTCATATTAAATCCTCTTATTGGCGCGAGTTGTGACTTTTAAAGTTATGGCCTTAACTACTTGGCGATATAATTAAATTTACGCGCTTTAATAAACCAGCCAGCGGTGTACTTACTCAATAACAAATAAGTCCATAAAGCTATTTACAGGCATGGCCTCAAGCGCTGTTTGATTTTTACAAAGCGTGAAAATAGTGTGGCATTGTTTATTCTCAAAGCGGGATGCTAAATTAGCTTTAAATTTTTGCTCCAATAGTGGTATCCCTTCTTCACGACGGCGACGATGACCCACAGGGTATTCTATAACTATGTCCTCGGTGCTACTGCCATCTTTAAAGAATACCTGAATAGCATTGGCGATAGAGCGTTTATCATCCTCTAAATATTCTTTGGTAAAGCGTGCATCTTCTACAATGTGCATTTTGTTGCGCAGCTCATCAATAATCGGGTGTGCGTTATGAAATTCGTCTTCGTAATGATCAGCGGTTAAATTGCCAAATATTAACGGCACTGCAATCATGTATTGTAAACAATGATCGCGATCGGCTGCGTTAGCAAGGGAACCCGTTTTTGAAATAATACGAATGGCCGACTCGTGAGTACGCACAACAATTTTATCAATATCAGCTAACCGATCTTTTACCTGAGGATGTAAAATAACCGACGCTTCAGCGGCTGTTTGGGCATGAAACTCAGCAGGAAACGATATTTTAAATAAAATATTTTCCATAACATAACTGCCGTAGTCTTGGGTGAATAAAAACTGCCGTTCGGCCTCAGGTTTAAGTGCTTGGTCTTTGTTGGTTTTAGAAAAAGAGACATCATAAAACCCCCATTGCGGGGCTGTTAACACGCTTGGAATGCCCATTTCACCACGCATAGATATATCAGCTAAATGAACAGCTCGGGAAGTTGCATCGCCAGCAGCCCATGATTTACGAGAGCCTGCATTGGGTGCATGCCTATAGGTACGCAGCGCTGAGCCATCTACCCAAGCTTGTGATATAGCGGCCATAATTTGTTGTTTATTGCCGCCCATCATTTTAGTGGCAACCGCAGTAGATGCAACCCGTACTAATAATACGTGGCATAAACCCACCCGATTAAACGAATTTTTTAGCGCTATTACGCCTTGAATTTCATGCGCCATGATCATGGCTTCTAGCACTTCGCGCATTTTTAAAGGTTGTTCACCCTTGCTCAGTCTCACTTGAGATAGATGATCAGCAACGGCTAAAATAGCACCTAAGTTATCTGACGGATGACCCCATTCGGCGGCCAACCAAGTATCGTTATAATCGAGCCAGCGAATAATACAGCCAATATCCCATGCCGCTTTTACAGGGTCGAGTACCAAAGATGTGCCCGGTACGCGTGCACCATTAGGCACAATAGTACCTGCTACTATAGGGCCGAGGAGTTTGCTGCATTCAGGAAATCGCAGCGCTAATAGTCCACACCCTAAAGTGTCTATTAAACAGTTACGGGCAGTATTGAGCGCTTCCTTGCTGCTCACTTTATAATTTAATACATAATCAGCTATATCTTGTATTACATGGTCGTAATCAGGGCGATTATTAATATCTACATTATTACTCATTTTTTATCCTTATTCGTTTAATGTTAACGATTAGAATGTGCACTGAGTATTTAATACATATTTATTAAACACTTTTATCTTTAACTAGTTTACGTTTTAACCATAGCACGAGGCGTTGCCAGCTAATAGGGAAGCAGGTAAACATAATGTCGTATATTTAAAATACACATATGGAAGGTAGGGTTATTATGTACACAGAAATATTGGGCAGCTTTTGTATTCAATATTGTGCAATCTGTATTTAATTACTTAAATTCAAGATAATAGTGGAGACGCAAAAATTAAAAAGGGCAGCGTAGAGATCCGAGTGGATTTTGCGCTGCCCTTATTTATGCAAGCTTAACGTTTAAAGTCATGTTTGTATTTAGTTGGTGATTAATCACCATTGCTTATAAACCCAAGTTTACAATTATAACTTAGGTGGCGTACCTTCAGCGTTAGACACTACCGCATCAATTTGTACTAGCGCATTCATAGGGATAGCTGATACGCCTACCACAGTTCTTGCTGGCAAATCACCTTTAAAGAAGCTGGCGTACACTTTATCAATAGCGGCAATATCGCTAATGTTTTTAACTTGAATGTTAACTTTTACAAGGTCGTCCATAACATGATCAATACTCTCTACAATGGCTTTAATATTGTTTAAGCACTGTGTTGCTTGTGTTGTTACGTCATCAGCTACAAGATTAGCCGTTTTTGCATCAATGGGTAACTGTGCTGAAATATGGTTGTAGTGCGAAAATGCCACTGTTTGTGTAGATAGGGCATTAATTGGTGCATTTTGTGTGTTACTTGCTCTAATAATAATGCCGTGTCTGTCCTCAACTGCTTGTGGTGGAGTGCCATCTCCATGGGATATAACTGCATCAATTTGTACTAAAGCATCCATAGGTAGTGCTGCAACAACCATGGTTGATCTTGCTGGTACGTAAGCTACAGCTCTGGCAATAGCTGAGTCTGGAAAAAAGGTTGTATAAACTTCGTTTATTGCGTCAATATCTACTGGGTTTTTAACAAATATATTTACCTTAACTATGTCGTCAAAGGGTACGTCAATACTCTCTAAAATAGCTTTAATATTACTTAAACACTGTTTAGTCTGATTTTTTATACCACCGGTTACTATTTCTCCCGATTTAGGATCGACAGGTAACTGAGCAGAAATATTATTGTAATGAGAAAAAGCAACTGTATGCGTAGACACTGGGAATATAGGTGCATTATTGCTATTTTTTGCTACTTTAATTAAATCGCAAGGCGCTTGTGGTGTAGTACCTTCGCCATTAGAGATAAGCGCATCCATTTGTACTAATGCCCCCTCTAGCGGTAAAGCTGCCACGGCAACTGTTGTGCGTGTTGGTAAGTAGTCTTGGAAGAAACTGGCGTATACGTCGTTTACAGCATCAATATCTGTGATGTTTTTTAAAAACACATTAATTTTAATCACATCGTCCATAACATGATCAATACTTTCAATAACCGCTTTAATATTTGTTAAACACTGTTTTGCCTGTGTTTTTATATCATCAGCCACAATGTTACCGCTTTTAGGATCAATCGGTAATTGTGCTGAAATATTATTGTAATGCGAAAAAGCAACTGTTTGTGTAGCTACAGTGCAGCTTGGTGCATTATTGGTGTTTCTTGAAAGCTTTATGATTGTGCCGCTCATCTTGATATTTCTCCTAGCTGAGATAGTTATAATGAGATTTAAATTGACCACATTAAAAGTGGGTTTATTCTCGCAGACTATCTAGCTGCTGCTCGATAGTCATTGATTTGAAGGTAAGGGTAACCATAGCATCAACTATGTTAGCGACAGTAAAGCTACCCTAATGGGGATAATAAATTCAGTTGCTATTAGCCAACTGCCAATACGCCACCAATTACAGCAACAACACCGCCAAGTGCACGGGTAGCGCGGTTATCAGCTTTTAGCATAAGTGTGCCTAAACCACGACCAATAAAGGTGATAGCTAAAGTAGCAATAACAAAGCCTGCCATGTAGCTCAATATACTTGCGCCTTCAGCCATTTCTGCACCGTGGGCATAACCATGTGTAAGCATAAATAAAGCGACTAAGCTTGCGCCTAATACGGTTGGTAATTTAGCCATAGTGGCAATTAAAATACCGGCTAGTAATACGGTCATTGCAATACCGGTTTCAACGCCTGCAAAGCTTAAGCCACTCCAAGCAAGGGCCGCACCTAAAACCATGCCGCCAACTACAAATAATGGCGCGCCGCGTTTCATTGCTGTGCTTTGGCGAATACTCCAAAAGCCAATTGCTGCCATTGCTAATAAATGGTCAATACCCATAAGTGGGTGTAACAAGCCACTAAGAAAACCGTTATGGGTTTCAACGCCATGACCAGGGTGGGCTAAAGCTGCAGTAGCTGTTAGCATTAGGCCTAATCCCATCAGTAATTTGGTCATTATTTTCATACTATTCTCCGTTTATATTTTTTACTATTGAATTGTGTTTTGATTAAAAATTGTGTTGCTTAATTAATACTATTTGGCTTGCCAGGTCGGCGTTCAGGTAACATGCCTTGCTTTAAAATAAAGCTGATGATTTCTTCTAAGCCAACACCATCGTAAAGGTTAGCAAAAACGAAAGGGCGTTCACCGCGCATTTTTTTCGAGTCACGTTCCATTACCTCTAACGAAGCATGTACATATTCTGCGATATCAATTTTATTAATTATTAATAAGTCAGACTTAGTGATACCTGGGCCACCTTTACGTGGAATTTTGTCGCCAGCAGACACGTCAATCACATAAAGTGTTAAATCAGAAAGCTCTGGGCTGAAAGTAGCTGATAAGTTATCGCCGCCAGATTCAACCAGTACTATTTCTAAATTGGGGTGGCGTGCTTGTAAGTCGTCAATCGCAGCTAAGTTCATAGAAGCATCTTCACGAATTGCCGTATGTGGGCAACCACCTGTTTCTACTCCTAAAATACGGTCCGCTGGGAGTGCGTCGTGTTTAAGTAAAAAGTCAGCATCTTCGCGGGTATAAATATCGTTTGTAACCACGGCGATATCATAGTGATCTTTCAATGCTTTACATAATTGACGTAATAAAGCTGTTTTGCCAGAGCCAACTGGGCCGCCAACGCCGATTCGTAAACAATGTGTCATTGCTGTTTTCCTTATGTATATAGAAGCGTATTAGCTTCGAAATAATCTTGAATATTGTGTTTCGTGCTGTGCACTACCAAGCGCTAAGCCAGGCATAATTGGCCCAAGTTGGTCGTCGGCTAATGCTAATGCAGTGTCGATTGCGATAACCATTTTAGGCCGTAATTGCTCAATTAAACGCTGCGCTGCAGTATGGCCAAGCGGCATTGCTTTACAGGCAACCGCCAGTTGGTTTTCTAACCAGCCCCAAACAAATCCGAGTAAGCTTTGGCGTACTGGAATTTGTCGCTGCTGCGCTAACCAGGCAAAAACGGTGACATAACCTGGGTCTTGCGGTAATGCTGCATGTCCTTGCTCGATTTGTGGCTGTAACTGTAAACTGTTGAGCAAACGCATCAGGGCTAAGCCTAAGCGAGTATCTTCATCGCTTAATTCGGCAGTTTCACGATTTGCATGTAGCCATTCGTTCCAGTAGCTTAAACCTTCGCTGTCGCTTTTAGCCCAGCAGTTTTGTAGCCGAGCAAGTACCGGTAATTCGCAGCGCGTTAAACCGTCGTCAAGCACACCTTCTAACCATTCGCCAAGTTGTTGCTCATTAGTAACCCAGCCAAGTTCAAACGCGCTTTCTAACCCCTGAGACCAAGCAAAAGCACCAATTGGCAGCGCAGGGCTGATCAATTGCATCAAGCCTAATAATGCCAGATCACTGCTTTGTGTTGGCTCAGTATTAGTGTGCATGAGTATGACCATCGGCATGTGAATGTTCATGGGAGTGAGCATGCGATTGCTCACGACCCGCGTGTGCATATGCACCTGATTCTGGATCAAACGGTGCTTGATGGTGCGTTAATTGCGCGCCTAAAAGTACCGCTAACTCTTCTAATACATGATCTGGCGGAAAACGTATCCAATGGCGACCATCAGCATCAACGCCAATTGCAAGTGACACATGGCGGTTACCTAAGTGGTAACATAAACGTGCCAAAGGCAAGCCGTTTTCTATGTATGCTGTGGTAACCGGCTCATCGGCAGCGCTAATACTAAATACTTCGCCGCTGCTGGCACGCAGTAAATCGCCATTACGAAGCACTGGGCCACGGTCAAGAAATAAACCAACATCATGACCATTGTCGGTCACTGCTTTTAGGCGACCACGAATACGTAACTCGTATGGCAAGGTGAGGGTGTCAAACACAGCATCTTGTGTGTTGCTATCTATTCTTTTTGTTAATTCAAACATTAAATTGTCCTAAAAATGGATTAAAACAAATGGTAGCGCTGGGCTAACGGTAATTCAGTTGCAGGTTCGCAGGTAAGTAATACACCGTCAGCGTGAACCTCATACGTTTGCGGATCTACCGTTAATACCGGGCAAGCATCATTGAGCTTCATATCGCATTTACGCACTTGTCGCACATTTTTACAGGCCACAAGCTGGCTTTTCAAACCGAGCTTTTCTTCAAGCCCAGTATTCATAGCAGCTTGGCTTACAAAGGTCATACGTGTTGCACTTACTGCTTTACCTAATGCACCAAACATACGGCGGTAATGTACTGGTTGTGGTGTAGAAATAGCTGCGTTTGGATCGCCCATTGCTGCACCTGCAATCATGCCGCCTTTTAATATAATTGACGGTTTAACCCCAAAAAATGGCGGTTTCCACAGTACTAAATCTGCAAATTTACCTACTTCGATTGAGCCTACTTCATGGCTTATACCGTGAGTGATGGCTGGGTTAATAGTGTATTTGGCAATGTAACGTTTTGCGCGAAAGTTATCGGCGCCCAGTGCTTCATCTTCTGGTAATAAACCACGTTGCACGCGCATTTTATGAGCGGTTTGCCACGTACGACACACTACTTCGCCAATGCGACCCATGGCTTGCGAGTCAGAGGACATCATCGAAATAACGCCCATATCATGAAGAATATCTTCGGCCGCAATTGTTTCACGGCGAATACGTGAGTCGGCAAAGGCTACATCTTCAGGAATGTTGGGGTCGAGGTGATGACAGCCCATCAACATATCAAGGTGCTCATCCACGGTATTAATAGTGTATGGGCGAGTCGGGTTAGTTGACGACGGCAACACATTAGGCATAGCACAAGCAACAATAATATCAGGAGCATGGCCACCACCGGCACCTTCAGTATGGTAGGTGTGGATACAACGATCTTTAAATGCCTCTAAAGTATCTTGCACGAAACCAGATTCATTGAGGCTATCAGCATGAATGGCAACTTGAATGTCGTAGCGATCGGCAACATCTAAAGCATTGCTAATAGAAGCGGGTGCTGCGCCCCAATCTTCATGAATTTTTAAACTCATAGCGCCGGCTTTAATTTGTTGCTCAAGTGCTTCGGGAGTACTTGCGCTGCCTTTACCTAGAAAACCAATATTAATCGGTAAATCGTCCACGGCTTGCATCATTTTGCCTAAATGCCATGGCCCCGGTGTTGGATTGGACTGATAAGTATGTGTTTAAAGGATTTTAGCAGTGTAAGGGTGCCCATAGGGGGACTCAATATATTGAGGGGGACTAACTACTTGTTCTATTTATTTGTATAAATTAGAT